>JBCAXC010000134.1:0-6512 GCA_038534255.1 Pseudomonadota bacterium | reverse complement strand
GGATATTCGCTACGCCACGCGCGACAACTTCGTCGGGCGGCGGATCGACGGCTATCGCGGCGCCGAGTGTATTCTGACGCGACGCGCAGCCCGCGCCCTCGCCCGCGTGCAGCGGAGCCTCGCGCCAAGCAATCTGTCTTTGCGGGTGTTCGACTGCTATCGACCGCGCCGGGCCGTGCGTCACTTCATGCGTTGGGCGCGTGCGAAATCTCCGCCGGTCATGCGTGAAATTTATCATCCGCTGTATCCCAAGCGGGAGCTGTTCCGTCGTGGCTTCATCTCACGCAACTCGGCGCACAGCCGGGGCAGCACGGTGGATCTTGCTATTGCGCAGCGTCGGCGGCTGCCGTCTTCGAAAAACCAGAAACAGGCCGGGCGAGCCGCCTGTCATGCGCCGCGCGGTGCCGTGCGGGATGGGACATTGCCCTTCGGCACGAGCTTCGACTGTTTTCATCCGCGCTCAGCCACGCGCCATCGCTCGATTGGTGACAAAATCCGCGCAAATCGCGCGCGGCTCGTCTCGGAGATGGCGCGCGCCGGGTTTCGAAATTACCGCAAGGAGTGGTGGCATTTTACGCTGCGTGGAGAGCCGCACCCGCGTCGCGCTTTCGATGTCCCGATCCCGAGTTATCCGGATGCGCGGCGTCCTGCGAAAGCTAAATCAGCGGATTGACGGTCTTCGGGTCGATCAACTCACGGCGGTGGACGTGCGCGCACATGGCAAGCCCGATCAGCGCCATCGCCGCGAACATCGACGTGCCGCCATAGCTGATGAGCGGGAGCGGCGCGCCGACAACGGGGAGCACGCCCATCACCATCCCGGCGTTGACAAAGAGATGGAAAAAGAGTGTGGCCGCGGCACCGGCGGCCAGCAAGCGCGCGGCATGTGACCGACAGCGCAGCGCAATGCCAAGGATCAAGAGCAGGATCGTCACGTACAACGCCAGCACGGAGAGCGTGCCGATCAACCCGAGTTCTTCTCCGATGATCGTAAAAAGGAAATCGGTGTGCTTCTCGGGGAGAAAATCAAGCTGGGACTGTGTCCCGCGCATAAACCCCTTGCCGGAAAATCCGCCGGATCCGAGCGCGATCTTCGACTGCATGATCTGATAGCCGAGACCTAGCGGATCGCGCTCCGGATTGAGGAAGGTAAGGACGCGCTCCTTCTGGTAGCCATGCAGCATCGACCAGGCGAATGGTGCTGTCGCCGCGCAGATGGCACAGGCGGCCACGATGTACCACCACCCGATACCAGCGAGAAAGATCATCGTACCTCCCGTCGCCAGCAGCAGCGCTGCGGTGCCGAGGTCGGGTTGGGAGAGGACGAGTGCGACGGGTGCGCCGAGCAGTAGCAGTGGCATCAACACGTAGGCGGGCGACTGGAATTCCTCGCGGGGCAGCCATTGATAATACCGTGCGAGCGCGAGCACGATGCTGACCTTGGCAAGCTCGGACGGCTGGAAGCTCATGCCACCAAGGCTGAGCCAGCGGGTTGCCCCGCCAATTTCCATCCCCTCAACGGCGACCAGCACCAACAGCGCAAGCACGACCGCGTAGACCGGATAGGCAAGCGCCAACCAGAAGCGCAGCGGCACGCTTGCGATGAGGAAGACCATGGCGAGGCCCGCGACGAACCGCGTTGCATGTCGGCCCGCCCACGGCTCGAAATTTCCTCCGGCGACAGAATAGAGCATCGCCGTGCCGACCGCTGCGACGGCGCAGACGACAAGCACCAGCGGCCAACTCACCGCCCAGAGACGTCGTGCGAACGAGCGCCGGTCCATCGTGTCGACAACCGTGACACTCATCGCCGGCTTCTCCGCCGTCTTGCACGCCGGCGCTGCCGTGCCGAGCGTTGAGAGACGGGCTTGGCGTTGCGTGCCTGTGCGTCAGGATCAACGGCCGCGTTCCGGGATGCGATCGGCGTACTCAGGAGGGTCTGCATGATCGCGCGCGTCAGAGGTGCGGCCGCTTCACCGCCGCCCCCGCCGTGATCGACGATGGCGGCGACCGCGTACTTTGGCTTGCGATAGGGGGCATAGCCGACGAAGAGCGAGTGATCGCGGAGATGAAACGGCAGATCGCGATTGCGGCGCGTGCGCGAGGCCTTGGCGACCTGTGACGTGCCTGTCTTGCCCGCGACGTGAACGCCCGGCCAGCCAAGCGCGCCGCGATGCCCCGTGCCCCCACGCTCATTCACGACGGCGAACAGCGCCTTGCGGATGGCGCGCAGCCATGTCTCGTCAAAGCCGAGCGGTTCAGCGGGTGTTTCCGCGCCACCGTCAACCTTTCGGATCGTCGGCTTCACCATGCGTCCGCTGGCCAGCCGCGCTGTCATAACTGCGAGTTGGAGCGGCGTCGCGAGCACGTATCCCTGTCCGATGCCGGAGAGCAGGGTTTCGCCCGGCACCCATGGACGCTCGAACGTGAAGAGTTTCCAAGCCTGGCTCGGAATGATGCCGGGTTTTTCTCCCGCCAATCCGCTGCCAGGGACTTCGCCGAAACCGAAGCGTCGTGCTGTCTCGGCCAGCTTTTCCATCCCGACGCGTTCCGCGATGCGATAAAAATAAACGTCGCAGGACTCGCGCAACGCACGATGTAGGTTGACGCGACCGTGCCCGCCACGGTTCCAGCACCCGAACTTGTGACCCGCTACCTCATAGTGGCCCGAGCAGCGCAAACGCTCCTTCGTCGTGATCAATCCGGCATCAAGGGCGGCCAGCGCCGTCACCATCTTGAACGTCGAGCCTGGAGGATATTGTCCCTGCACGGCGCGATTGAGGAGCGGCTTTGCAGGGTTGCGTTCGATCGCCTGCCACGCCTTGTCCGTCACGCCGTCAACGATCGCTGCCGGGTTGTAGGACGGGGCCGATGCCATCGCGAGGATTTCGCCCGTGTGGACGTCCATGACCACAGCGGAGGCACGCTTGTAGCGTGCGACGTGGCGCATCACGCGCGCCTGTAGTGAGCTCTCGATCGAGAGGGTGATGTCAGCGCCGTCGCGCGCCTCGCGGCGGGCGATCTGGCGGACCACTTGGCCGCGAGCGTTCACCTCATGGCGGACCTGACCACCGACGCCGCGCAAGGTCGTCTCCAGCCCTCCTTCGACGCCGGATTTTCCCTCCTTCATGCCGGGAAGGCGCAGCGCCGGATCTTGACCGGGGCGAAACGATTCGATGGCGCCAACGTACCCAAGGATGTGTCCCAAATCCTCCCCGCCCGCGTACACACGACGTTTGCGCACCTCCGTCTCGACGCCCGGCAGCGCGGGTGCGGCGACGTTGATCCGCGCCAACACCTCCCAGTCAAGTTGGGCATCGAGTGCGATCGGAAGAATTCGGCTCTGGCGGCGGGCCCGGGTGATGACGCGCGTGATCTCCTTGTCTTCGAGAGACAGGAACGCACGCAAACGCTCAAGAACCTCACCCACGTCTCCGGCACGATCCGGAATGATCTGAACGACAAGCTCATCGCGATTGGCGGCCAGCACCTGACCGGAGCGATCGAAGATGCGCCCGCGTGTCGGGGCGAGAGGGAGCATGCTGATCCGGTTTTTGTCGGAGAGGAGTTTATAGGACTCGCCTTCGAGAACCTGGAGCGCGTGCAGGCGATGGCCGAGAACGCCGACCAGAGCGGCTTGCACGCCGCCGAACACCACGAGCCGACGCGAGAACCGGTTGCGCAGGCGCGTCTCATCCTCGCGGGCGTCGCGCATCATGCAACCTCTGCGATGGCTTGCGTGGCGGAGTGCGTCATGCGTCGATCGATGATCGCGACGACGATGACGATCGCGGGCAGCGCGAACCACGCGATCTTCAGACTTGCCATGACCGGTTCAAGCGGTGCGACCCGCGCGAAGTATCCGGACTGGATGGCGTAGCTCAAACCTGCAACGAGCACAGAGATGGGTGGAAAACCTAGCAGCGCGGCAGCAAGTGGCCACGCGCCGGCGAAGCGCGCAATCTGCGCGGCGAGTGCATAACCGACGAGAAAAAGAAACGCCCAGAACCCCACCGGGCTCGCTGTTACGACGTCGACGGCGATCCCGACAGCGAAGACGAGCACTGCGGGGACCAACTGCGGACACCGCACTGTCCAGCAGAAAATCAGCATAAGGATCAGCAGCGGTGGGACATTCACGAGGAGTGGGTCAAAACCCCAGGGGAGTGTAATTACGAGTGTGAGCGCGGCGATCGTGAGCGTTGGTACGACCACGCCCCAGGCCCGGACCTCGCGCTCCGTCGTGCGGCGTGACCAGTCAGGCTTGCGGTCTCTCGGCGCAGAAAGCGCTTTCATGGGCGACGCCTCCTCACGGTGCGTCTGGCCCCGGCGTCTTTTTTCACCACCCGGCTGGGCCGCACGGGCAGTGGCATGCCGCTGTCTTTGCCATCGGCTCTGGCCCGGCGGCGTGCTGCGGCAAGCACAGGGTCTCCGGTCGTCGTGAAGGCCCCGGCCTCCGGGCGCTCGAACAACAGGACGGAGACAAAATCGATCCGGTCGTCGTCTGCATGTGGCGCTACAGTGATACGAGGGGTCAGCGCTGTGACACGGCCGACTGAGAGGCCGGGCGGAAATAGCCCACCGTGGCCCGAGGTCCGCACGTCATCCCCGATCTTTGGGCGCGCGGCCTGCAGTGCGAATGAGATTTCCAGTTTGGCCGTATTTGTCCCGACCAGCACGCCACGATCATTCTGCGTTCCAAACACCACCGGGACGCGGCTGTTCGGGTCAGTGAGCAGCAGGACACGCGCGGCGGATGCGCCGACGTTGAGTGTGCGGCCAACGAGGCCATCGCCATTCACGACCGGTCGCCCGTTCGTGACACCGGCATCGGCGCCGATATTGAGAATGACGCTGCGCGCGAATGGCCCGCGTCCATCGGCGACCACGCGGCCGGTGACGAAGCTGAAATTGCGGGTGTCTTTCGCATTCACCAGAGCGCGGTATCGCTCGATCTCCCGCTCAAGTTCACGCGCTCTCGCTTCCCAGCGGCGCAATTCCTCGTTCTGCGCCTCGAGCCGATCGATCTCGCTCAGAACCTTCATGTAGGCGCCGATCTTGCGGCGTGCCTGCTGCACGCGGATCGCCGGGGCGGAGACCACCTCCAGCGTCGGCAGCATCGCCTCGACAAGTTGGGCGCGCAGGCCCTGCACGGTTGTGTGGTTCAACCGGCTCAGCACGATCAGCGAAAGGGAGAGAAACATGAGCGCGAAAAGCAGCACGCCGCCCGACGCAGGCGCGCCACCGGCACCCTCAGGGCGGCCGCTGCGGGCATAGGGGTCAGCTTTCAGAACTCTCATGACGCGACACAAACCGGTTCGACAGGACCCGACGGCCCCACACGTGACAGCCGCCTCCTAGGGGCGGATCAAAAAGTCCTTGTACTTCCCGAGATCCTTCAGGATCTGCCCACACCCGAGTACGACACTGTTGCGCGGCTCCTCCGGAATAATCATCCGAACGCCGATCTTGCGGGACAATTCGAGATCAATCTTGTCGAGAAGTGAGCCTCCACCCGTCAGGCAGATGCCGCGCTCCACGATGTCGGACGCCAGCTCAGGCGGCATGCGCTCGAGCGTGCGCTGGATACCGTAAGCAATTTCCTCCAGCGGTTCGGCCAGCGCTTCGGCGATGTCGCCCGGTCCGAGTACGATCTCGGTCGGCAGACCGCGGCGCAAGTCACGGCCCTTGATGTGGACGTCGACGCGCTTGCCATTCGCCTTGTGAACCGCGGCCCCGACTTCGATCTTGATCCGCTCCGCGTTCGGCTCACCGATCAGGAGGTTATGTTTGCGGCGGACGAACTTGATGATGGCACTGTCCATCGCATAGCCGGCGCAGCGGATGGAGTGTGCGTCCAGCACACCGCCAAGCGACAAGACCGCGATGTCGGTTGTGCCGCCGCCGATGTCGATGACCATCGAGCCCTTGGGCTCATAGATCGGCAGACCGGCTCCGAGCGCTGCGGCAACCGGCTCTTCGATCAGAAAGGCCTTGCGCGCCCCTGCGGACAGCGCGGATTCATAGACGGCGCGGCGTTCGACCGGTGTGGATGAGGCGGGCACACATACGAGGATGAGGGGGCGGCGCACTTTCAGGCGTGACTTCGCGCGGGAGATAAACTGGCGCAGCATCTCTTCCGCTGCGATAAAATCCGCGATGACGCCGTCGCGCAATGGTCGGATCGTCTCGATGCTGTCAGGGGTTCGCCCCAGCATGGATTTGGCTGTCTCGCCGACAGCCAGCACGTTGCGGGCACCGTTTTTTGTCTGGACCGCTACGACGGACGGCTCATCCAGGATGATGCCCTTGCCCGGCACGAACACGAGCGTGTTGGCCGTGCCGAGATCGACTGCGATGTGATCTGAAAATGATCCGACAAGACCCGACAACATCGCCTGTCGTCCCTTCGACGCAAACCGGCGGTGACACGAAACGCGGCACGATTTTTGCGCCGTGCAGATCTCGCGTGTTGCACTGCCGGTTTGCGTCGAAGGGACGACAGGCGATGT
>JBCAXC010000133.1:0-6528 GCA_038534255.1 Pseudomonadota bacterium | reverse complement strand
CTCGAACATACGCTGGAACAGCGAGAGCGATGCGGGTCCGCTGCACTCGTACAACCAGGCGTCGCCCGTACGCTTCTCTCGCCAACGCAGCCGTATTCATGCCATCACCTCCTCAACATCCGGTGACCAACGGCGCAGAACATGACCCATCTCGAAAGCGCGATAACCCCGAGCGATGCCGCCGCGCAGGCCAACGCCGCGGCCATGGACGCACTGGTGAAGGAGCTTGAGGAACGGCGCGCCGTCGCAGCGCTTGGGGGACCGGAAAAATCACGCGATCGTCATCTGGCTCGCGGAAAAATGCTGCCACGCAATCGTGTCATGACGTTGCTCGATCCCGGCGCTCCGTTTCTCGAGATTGGGGCCCTCGCGGCGTTCGACATGTACGGCGGCGATATTCATGCCGCCGGTGTGATCGCCGGGATCGGGCGGATCCACGGTCGCGCCTGCGTCGTCGTCTGCAACGATGCGACGATCAAGGGCGGCACATACTTCCCGATGACAGTGAAGAAGCATCTTCGTGCACAGGCGATCGCGGAAGAAAATCGCCTGCCGTGCATCTATCTGGTGGATTCGGGCGGTGCCAACCTGCCGCAGCAAACTGACGTCTTCCCGGATCGCGATCACTTCGGTCGTATCTTCTACAATCAGGCGCGCATGTCAGCCGCAGGCATTCCTCAGATCGCCGTCGTCATGGGATCGTGCACGGCAGGTGGAGCCTACGTGCCCGCGATGTCTGACGAGAGCATCATCGTGCGCGAGCAGGGCACAATCTTCCTCGGCGGCCCGCCGCTCGTCCAAGCCGCAACCGGCGAAAAAATCTCCGCAGAAGATCTGGGTGGCGCGGACGTGCATGCCCGCGAATCGGGTGTCGTCGACCATTACGCCGAAAACGATGCCCATGCCCTCAGCATCGCGCGAAGCATCGTCGCAACGCTGCCGTCGCCGCCAACGCCGCAACTCGCGCTTGAAGATGCTGTTGCGCCCCGCATTGACCGTGCCACGTTGCATCACGTCATCCCGCCAAGTCTTGCGACCCAGTATGATGTGCGCGAGGTCATCGCCCGCCTTGTCGATGCGTCCCGCTTCCACGAGTTCAAGGCGCTCTATGCACCGACCATCGTGACTGGTTTCGCACACATCGAAGGCATGCCCGTCGGCGTCATCGCCAACAACGGCATCCTCTTCGCGGATGCCGCACGCAAGGCCGCACACTTCGTCGAGCTTTGCGTCCAGCGCGGCACGCCGCTTCTTTTCCTCCAGAACATCGCGGGCTTCATGGTGGGCCGCGAGGCGGAGGCGGGCGGAATCGCTCGCGACGGAGCAAAAATGGTGACCGCGGTCGCCTGTGCCAATGTGCCGAAGATCACCGTGATCATCGGCGGCTCATTCGGGGCCGGCAATTATGCCATGTGCGGTCGGGCCTACGGCGCGCGTTTCTTATACGCATGGCCGAACGCGCGCATTTCCGTGATGGGCGGCGAACAGGCGTCCCGGGTTCTGGCCACCGTCAAGCGCAACAATCTGGAGGCCGCGGGTGAAAGCTGGAGTGAGGAAGACGAAGCTGCCTTCCGCGCGCCGGTCGAGGCGCAATTCGAGGCGGAAGGCAATCCATACCACGCGACCGCCCGCCTTTGGGACGACGGCATCATCGCGCCGCATGAGACTCGTCGTGTTGTCGCACTCTCACTCGCAGCAGCGCTGCATGGGCCCGTCACCGCAACGCAATTCGGCGTCTTTCGTATGTGACGTCTTTTGACGACACATTAAAACTCTTTTCAATCGATCAAGCGCGCGCGGGGAACCATCACCGCCGACGAACGGTATGGTGATTGCAGGGCTGGTTCTTGAAAACCTGAGAAGATGGAGGATACCCCATGTCCACCACGTTCGCCTTTCGTTTGCGCTTGCTGATCGCCCCGACAGCTGCACTCGCGATCGGAGCTATCGCAGTCATCGCCGCACCGGACACCGCGCACGCCAAGCGTTACTGTCAGGGCGATCGGCACATGCACTATGGCTCCGGCAGTGGCCCGACAAAGCGCACCGCCAAGCGCTCAGCGATCGCGTCCTGGTCAGGGTTCACAGCCTTTGAATACGGCAACGCTTATGCGCGCTTCTCAAACGCTCGTTTCAAGCGCGTGAGATGCGGCAAGTCGTCAGGCGGCTGGTCCTGCAGTGTCGAAGGCAATCCCTGTCGCCGTGCGCGCTGAGCGCCCGTCCCAAACGCATATTCACAGGGTTCAGCCACACCACATGGATTGATCCGCGCGCGCCCGGGGAACGATGCGGCGCGCCCGCCAACCTTCAACCTTTCTTAACTACGATCGCCAATGGTGCGCGCTCCGGAAAATCGTGTCTGAGAAGAGGGTTGTGTCCATCATGTTCGTACGTGTCTGTTCTGCTGCGGCTGTGTTAGCCGTGCTGCTCGTTGTTGCCCCTCAGTCCTCCGAAGCCCGCCAATGCCGCCCTGGCAACCACATGCATCACGGCTCCAGTGATGGCATGCCCACAAAATCCGATGCCAAGCGCAGCGCCATTCAATCGTGGAACTCGTTCACGGAGTTTGAGTACGGGCGCCACTGGGCCAACTTCCGCAACGCCCGCCTCAAGAAGGTCAGCTGTTTCAACCGCGACGCTGGATGGTCCTGTTCTGTCGAGGGTAATCCTTGTCGGAAGGGCCGCAAGAGCCGCAAACGCCGCGTCGCAAAGCGCTGATCCGCGCCCGCGCCATCGAACTTCAGATGATACCGAGCGGCTCCGGTCCGCTCGGTGGCAGGAATACCGCATCGAGCTGAGCGAGATCGTTCGGTTTGAGTGTGAGACCGCGCGCCGCCAGGTTCTCCTTCATGTGCGACAGTGATGCCGACTTCGGGATCGTGATCGTCCGCCCATCACGCATCGTCCATGCGAGTGCAACTGCGGCGGGGGAAACGCCGTAGCGTACAGCGATGTCCTCGAGCACCGGCTCGACGAGCAAGTCTCCCTGCCCGAGCGGGGCGTACGCCATTAGCGGAACGCCAGTCCGGGCCGCAGGAACAAGGTCAAACTCGACGCCACGCGCGCCCAGATGATAGAGCACCTGATTGGCTTGGCATTTTTCTCCACCCGGCGTGCCGAGCAGCGCTGACATGTCATCTGCATCAAAATTGCTGACGCCCCAGTGGCGGATCAGTCCGGCGTCGACCAGAGCCTCGAACCCTTCGACGGTCTCGACGAGCGGGATCGAACCTGGCCAGTGCAGCAGATAGAGGTCGATGCGGTCGGTGTTGAGCCGGGCGAGTGAACGTTCACATGCCGCCCGTACACCCTCAAAACTCGCGTTGTGCGGATAGACCTTGCTGACGAGAAACACCTCATCGCGCCGCTGAGCAAGCGCAGCACCGACAATTTCCTCCGCACCGCCTTCGCCGTACATCTCCGCCGTATCGATCAGCCGCACATCGCGATCGAGCGCAAACTTGAGGGCATCGATTTCATTGTCCCTCTGCCGCGTATCTTCGCCCATTCGCCACGTGCCGACACCAAACGCGGGGACGGTCTCACCACCGGGCAGGGTAACGGTCTGCGTTGCATCAAGGCTCATCGGACAGCCCCGCTCATGGAGTCATCCCGCTTTCTCCAGTCTCCCCGGCGGACGCCGGCTTTTCGATGCCGCCCGCATAACGCCGCAGCGCCTCCACCCGGTCATCCATCGATGGGTGCGTCGACAGCAACCCGGTCACTCGGTCCGCCACAGGGTTTTCGATAAAGAACGCTTCCATGCGCGATGGCACATCAAACGTGGCATTGCGTTCGATCTTGCGCAGGGCGGAAATCATCGCATCAGGATTTTTCGTCAGCTCGACTGCCCCCGCATCGGCCAGATATTCGCGCGACCGCGACAGCGCCAGACGGATAAGCACCGAAACGCCCCACGTGATGAGCACGATGGCGACCGCAATCGCGATCGCTATGACCGCTCCGATCGCGCCCGCATTGTTCCCGCCGCGCGGCTCGCGTCGGCTTGGATAGCCAATCGGTGTGCGGGTGAACGGTCCGGCAGGGCTTTCGCCGGGGCCGAGGCCGACATCATCGTTCGGGCGTCGTCGCTGGCCAGAGGGTGACCAGCCGTAGGGAAAATCCCAGCGCCGGATAACAAGATCACCGAAGAACGCGAAGATCCCGGCAAAGATGATCGCGATCACCATCAGCTGGGTGTCGCGATTGCGGATGTGCGTCAACTCATGCGCCAGCACCGCTTCAAGCTCGTCGCGATCCAGCACTTCGAGTAAACCGCGCGTGACGGAAACGGTGTAGTCGCTCTCCCGTAATCCGGACGCAAATGCATTGAGCGCCGGGGTGTCGATAATCTGCAGCTTCGGCATCGTGATGCCGCGGGTGATGCACAGGTTCTCGAGCGTCGCATAAAACTCCGGCGCATCCGAGCGATCGACGGGCACCGCTCCGGTGGCGAAATTCGTGAACGCGCGATGAAAGAAGTTCGCGATCACGAACCAGATCGCAGCGCCGATGAGCCCGAGATACCAGGTCCGGGAAAACCGCGCGACCGCCCGTTGCCAGATGTCCTCGAAGAAGCCTCCGCCGAGCGCTTCGATCACCAGCCCGAAGGAAAAGATCAGCGCGATCAGCAGCAGAACGAAACAGGCCAGCAGCACAACGGAGCGCATCCGGTTGGCGCGGATATGAGAGTAAAGCCCGTAAGCCTGAAACATGCTGCGGCCCGCCGCCCGCCGGAGATGGGATCAGAACTTCACTTCAGGTGCGCGCGAAACAACCTCACGATCCTCGTCCTGCACCTTGAAGAACTCCTTGTGCGGGAAGCCCAGTGACGCCGCGATCAGCACTGTCGGGAAGGTTTCGCGCGCGGTGTTATACTCAGCGACAACGTTGTTGAAGAAGCGCCGCGCGGCCGCAATTTTACTCTCAACATCGGAAAGCTGGCGCTGCAGGTTCTGAAAACCCTCGTTGGCTTTCAGGTCGGGATAGGCTTCGACCAGCAGCATCAACCGACTGATGGCGCCTGTCAGCTTGCCCTCAGCGGCCGCCTGCTCTCCGGTCCCTTGCGCATTCATCGCTCCGTTGCGGGCCTGAACCACACTTTCCAGTGTCTCACGCTCGTGCTTCGCGTAGCCTTTCACGGTCTCAACGAGGTTCGGGATCAGATCATGCCGCATCGTGAGCTGCACATCGATATCGGCGAAGGCCTGGCGCCAGCGCTGCCGCAACTCGACGAGCCCGTTATATGCCCCGAGCAGCCACATCGCGACGAGGCCCACGAGCCCGAGGATCACCAATCCGATTGTTGTCAACACGCGCGCTGCTCCGTCGTCTGAGAAAACTCGGCGCTTTATAGAGGACGTGCGGCACCATGGCGAGCCGCGCCGCGAACTGGGATGAACGGCAGCGATGCGGCGGACGTCAGGTCAACGCAGGCAGGCCGAAGCGCGCACGCAGTCGCGCATCGAGCGCCGGGTCCATATGTGCGGCATCTGAGGCAGCGAGGATCGCATCAACCCGCTGCGCCGCAACCTCGCGCAAGTCCGGCGCACCGGCGGCCTGCCACTCCGCGATCGACCGACGGTCAGAAATCTCCGGATAGAGAAAATCTGTTTTCATCCGTCGATAGGTGTCGGGCGCCGCGAGGAAGTGATTGTCTCCCGCGACCGCCGCTGCAATCACATCCCGGGACAGCGTCTCACGCGAAATGTCCACGCCGCACACACCACGCAGGATGCCACCCAGCATGTCGTTGTCGATCACATAGCTCTCGAGCGCGCACGCCATCAGGCTGGCCTGCACACCGCAGGCCTGCGTGATCAGGTTGCATCCGGCATGCGCAGCGAGCGCGATCGCATGCGCCTTCTCATGACCGCTTTGCGCATCCGGCAACTTCGCATCCGTCCCGCCCGCAATACAGCTGTTTGCGAGTCCGTAGTGCCGGCACATCTGCGCGGCAGCCGCTGTTGCGATCGCCTGTTCGCCGGAACCTCCGGTCAGTGCGCCGGTTCGCAAATCCGCCACCAGTGTGCGTGGTCCGACGATGCCGACAGCGCGGGCGTCGATACAGTGCGCGACGACAAGCCCTGCGAGGCATTCCGCCAGTGACTGGACCAGCGATCCGGCGAGCGATGCCGGGCTCGATGCCCCGGCCTGATCGAACGCGTTGATCTGCGTCGGGATGCCGTGGCGGATGGCGGCAACCATCACCCCGCAGGATGCCGGGTCGAAACGCAACGGTGGCACGACGTGATTGATGTTGAGCGCGAGGAACGGATTGGCGCGAAACGCCTCCGCGCTGCCTGCGACCTCGGCACAGAGTTCTGCGATCGAGTCGACGTGTTCCGGCGCGCTGGCGCTGACGAAGACCGGCTTGGATGTGCCACGCAGCGCGGCGTACGCCGTCGCGACGTCCATCGTCATTGGATCATCGATGTCCCGCGCCGTCACAGGCCGGACGAAAAAATGGATGTGCTCCAGCGCGTCGACGACACATGCCGCCTCATAGAGATCCTGCAACGTGGCGGG
>JBCAXC010000132.1:0-6530 GCA_038534255.1 Pseudomonadota bacterium | reverse complement strand
GATGAGCTTCCTCAAGATCGGTGACCGAGCGGCGGGCGCAATCAAATCCGGCGGCACGACACGTCGCGCGGCGAAGATGGTGGTCGTCGACATCGATCATCCTGACATCGAGGCTTACATCGACTGGAAAGTGAACGAGGAGCAAAAAGTCGCTGCGCTCGTCACGGGATCGAAAATCTGCGCCGAGCGTCTGACCGCGGTGATGAAAGCCTGCGTCAATTGCGAGGCCGATGGCGACCAGTGCTTTGAGCCATCGAGCAATCCGGCGCTCAAGCGGGAGATCAAGGCGGCGCGCAAGGCGCTTGTGCCAGACAATTACATCCAGCGGGTCGTGCAGTTTGCGCGTCAGGGTTTTGAAGAGATCGAATTCAAGACCTATGACACGGACTGGGACAGCGAAGCCTATCTGACGGTCTCCGGGCAGAATTCGAACAACTCCGTTCGTGTGACGGATGAATTTCTCGAAGCCGTGGAGAAAGATGGCGACTGGGATTTGATCGGTCGCATCTCTGGCAAACCGGTGAAGACGGTGAGCGCCCGCGAAATCTGGGACAAGGTCGGCCACGCGGCCTGGGCCTGTGCTGATCCGGGCATCCAGTTCCACACGACAGTGAACGACTGGCACACCTGCCCGCAGTCCGGTCCGATCAATGCGTCGAACCCGTGCTCGGAATACATGTTCCTCGACGACACAGCCTGCAACCTGGCGTCGCTCAACCTGATGCGGTTCCGTCGGGAGGATAAATCCTTCGATATCGCACGGTTCGAGCATGCTGTGCGTTTGTGGACGGTCGTTCTCGAGATTTCGGTTTTGATGGCGCAGTTCCCGTCGAAGCGGATTGCGGAATTGAGTTATCGCTACCGTACGCTTGGTCTGGGCTTCGCGAACATCGGCGGTCTGCTGATGGCGTCGGGGTATTCCTACGACAGTGAGGAAGGCCGTGCGCTTTGCGGGGCGATCACCGCTGTGATGACGGGAACCTCCTACGCGACATCCGCCGAGATGGCGCAAGAGCTCGGCGCGTTTGAAGGATATGCCGACAATGCGCAGGACATGCTGCGTGTGATCCGCAACCATCGTCGCGCGGCCTATGGCCATGCGGATGGTTACGAGAAACTGTCGACGCCACCCTTGCCCCTCGATCATGCGGCCTGCCCGGACCAGGCACTTGTGACCGCGGCATGTCGCGCGTGGGATCGGGCGATCGAGCTTGGTCAGGCGCACGGCTATCGCAACGCGCAGTCGAGTGTGATCGCGCCGACTGGCACCATTGGTCTCGTCATGGATTGCGATACGACAGGTATCGAGCCGGACTTCGCTCTGGTGAAATTCAAGAAGCTCGCGGGTGGCGGGTACTTCAAGATCATCAACCAGGTGGTTCCGGAAGCGCTTGAGCATCTCGGGTACGATCAGGCGACGCGTGAAGACATCATCCAGTATGCGGTTGGTCGCGGGACGCTGAAGAACGCGCCCGGCATCAACCATGAGACGCTGCAGGCGGTCGGTGTCATGGCGGAGAAGATCGAGATCGTCGAGCAGGCGCTAGTCACCGCGTTCGACATCAAGTTTGTCTTCAACAAGTGGACGCTCGGCGAAGACTTCTGCGTCGGGACGCTCGGTGTTCCCGCGGATCGGATCGATGCACCGGACTTCGATCTTCTGAGCTACCTCGGTTTCACGAAGACCGAGATCGAGCAGGCGAACGAGTTTTGCTGTGGGTCGATGACGCTTGAAGGCGCGCCCGGCCTGAAAGACGAGCACCTCGCCGTCTTTGATTGCGCCAACCCATGCGGCCGCAAGGGCAAGCGTTATCTCTCCGTCGAGAGCCACATCCGCATGATGGCGGCATCGCAGCCGTTTATCTCCGGTGCGATTTCCAAGACGATCAACATGCCGAACAGCGCAACCGTCGAGGAATGCAAAGCGTCGTATCAGCTTTCGTGGCGTCTCGGCGTTAAGGCGAACGCGCTCTACCGTGACGGATCGAAACTCTCGCAGCCGCTGAATGCCGCGTTGCTTTCAGATGATGCGGAAGAAGCCGACGAGATCGCGGAAAATCTGATGGCCGACAAGCCGGCGGCGCTGCGCACGGAAATCGCGGCGGAACGCATTGTCGAGCGGATCGTCGAGCGGGTGCGTGAGAAGGCGCAACGCGACAAGCTGCCGGGGCGTCGCAAGGGCTACACCCAGAAAGCGAACGTCGGCGGGCACAAGGTTTATCTCCGCACCGGCGAATATGATGATGGTCGATTGGGTGAGCTGTTCATCGACATGCACAAGGAAGGCGCTGCCTTTCGCGCAATGATGAACAACTTTGCGATCGCCGTGTCACTCGGTCTGCAGTACGGCGTGCCGCTCGAGGAGTATGTCGACGCGTTCACGTTCACCCGCTTCGAGCCAGCCGGCATCGTACAGGGCAACGAGACGATCAAGAACGCGACGTCGATCCTCGACTATATCTTCCGTGAGCTTGCAGTTTCCTATCTGGAGCGGAGTGACCTCGCCCACGTGCAGCCGAACGAGGCGCTTGGCGCGACGACCGATGCCGGGGCACCGGCAGAAAATGATGCGCCGGGCGTACAGGCCGATCGCTACATGTCACGTGGCTTCATGCGGGGATCGCTCAACAACCGGGTCGTGATGCTTTCGGGCGCCGACGCGGTGAAGCGGGAAGCCACAACCGGTGGCATCGTTGGCGACATGCAGCAGGAAGTGACCACGGCGTTCGCCAAGACGGAGACAATCACGGCGCCGAACGTGACCGTCGAGACGACGTCGGAAGTGACCGAGACGGTGATGACGCTCGCCGATGGCGAGACGCTGCTGGCCACCCGCTCGAAAGCCGATCAGATCGCCGAGGCGCGGGTGAAAGGCTACGAGGGCGAGGCCTGTCAGGAGTGTCAGAACTTCACGCTCGTGCGCAACGGCACCTGCCTCAAGTGCGACACCTGCGGTTCGACGAGCGGGTGTTCGTAAATTATCTCAGCGCACACGAACCCTGTTGATCACGGGAATAACCGAAGGGGCCGTTCGCGGTCCCTTCGGCGTTTTTGGGCGAATCACCTAGCCTGAATTCACCGGGTGAGGGTGGGTGTCTGCGGGCGCCACGGACGTTGGGGGACGCGCAATGGCCTTGGATGGAAGACTGGACGCTGCGGTTTTTGGCGTGACGTTCCATCGTGACGCCTGCGCGGCGTATCTTGCGGATCACATCGACGAAGCGCTCGCGCTGGCGGAGCAGATCGCGACTGCGGAGCTGCCACCAATCCGCCTCACCGTGACCGAGGATGCCGAGCATGATGGCACCTGGATCATGGGCGGGGATGATATTTTCTCCCGTTTCGCTGAAATCCGCAGTTTTGTTGAACGCTTGCGTGCGCTCGAGCTGGCGTTGACGACGCGCGTATCGCAGGCTCGGGTCTGGGCGGAACGGGTCCGCCGCTATGATCCGCGCCTCGATCGGGTGGCGGAGTTGCTGCTGGTTGGCACGCACGCCTTTGTCGACGCCGGTGCGCGCTCGGCCGATACGACGAACCGGGATTTTGCGACGGCTGATCCGGCGCTCGCCTGGCTCAAGAAGCGGGGGCTCGTCGCGCGGGATTGCGTGAGCCTCGATGATGTAGGTGCGATCACGCCGGGCTATCGGTTTGCGATCTTTGGTGGCGTGCCGCTGTTCGATCTCGCGGAGTTGCTGCACGCGATGCAGAGCGCAGCAGATGTGCACTACAATCTGTACGAGCCCGATGCGGAGGATATTTCCTACGAGGCGACCGCTGTCAGCGCGGATGCGGCTGCGCAGGAGGCTGGCGGCGCGGCAGGCCAGTTCATCGACGCGTTCGAGACCGGCGAAGATCTGACGGACGATAATTCTGAGATTCAGGACACATCGGACGATGAGGCCGATGCTGACGACGAGATCCAGGCGGTCGACGGCTCGGCCACGGCGGACGAATCCGCCGCGCCGGATGATGCTGACGAACGCCTGTTGGATAGCGCCCGGGCCGAGGCGCCAGATGACGAGGACGTCGTTGGCGATGCTCTCGCACAGGCGGGCAGCGACGGCGACGCTGCGGCGGATGACGCTGTATTGGCTGAGGCTGCCGACGATAGCGCCGCGGAAGATGCCTTGGCGGACGAAGCACCAGACGCGTACGAGACTGATACGCAGGACGAGCCAAGTAGCGTGACGTCGCTCGCCAGCCCGGTGCATGTGATGGGTGCGATCAAGGCTGAACCCGAGACCGACGCGAGTGGCGCGCAGGCGGAGAAATAATCGTCCGCTAGCCCTCGCGCGACATCTCTTCCCACCCGCGTGCGTCGAGAGCTTGCCTGACGTGCGCCGTCACAACGTCGAGTTGCGCTGCGTCCGTTGACCGGAAGACCATTTGCGTGCCGTACGATCCGTCCTCGAAGAACGGATAACTCCCCATCGAGACATCGGGCCACGTCTCCTGAGCCTTGCCGAGCAGATCGGAGATCTCGCTTTCCGGCCGGTGCAGCGCGATGGTTTTGGACAGCATTTTTGCGCCCGTGCGGAGCTTTGGTGTCACCGCGTCGAGCATCACCTGCATGACCTTTGGGATGCCGGCCATGACGATCACATTCTCGAGCATGAACCCCGGCGCGTTGGAGACCGCGTTCTCGATCAGGTCCGCGCCGTCGGGTATCCGCGCCATGCGTCGGCGCGCGTCGGTAAACTCCAGCCCGCGTTCCGCGTAGTAGGGCTGCATGATCGCAACCGCGCGAGGGTCCACATCGATCGTGACGCCGAAGGCGGCGGCGACGCTATCGGCGGTGATGTCGTCATGGGTCGGGCCGATGCCGCCGGTTGTGAAGACATAGGTGTTGCGGGTCCGCAGAGCGTTGAGCGCTTCGACGATCTCGGCCTCGACGTCGGGCACGATACGGACCTCGCGCAGCTGGATGCCGATCGCGGTGAGATGGTCGGCGAGATAGCCGATGTTCAGATCCTTGGTGCGCCCGGAGAGAATTTCATCCCCGATCACCACCATCGCGGCGGTGATCGTTTCGCTATCCCCAACACTCATGTCCCGCCTCGTCTTTCGCATTGCGCGTCACTCGCGCGCTTTCTAACGTCGCGCCATGAAATTCGATACGCCTCTCGTGCGCGGCACGCTCATCAAACGCTACAAGCGCTTTCTCGCTGATGTGAAACTGGACAGCGGGGAGACGGTGACGGCGAGTTGTCCGAACACCGGCTCGATGAAAGGGCTGACCGAGCCCGGATGCCCGGTTTGGCTCTCCACGTCGGACAACCCAAAGCGAAAATACGCGCATACGTTCGAGATGATCGAGGTCGATCTTGGCGACGGGCCTTGCGTCGTCGGCATCAACACCGGTCACCCGAACAAGCTCGTCGAAGAGGGGGTTCTCAACGGGAAGATCAAGGAGCTGAAAGGCTACCCCGTTCTGAAGCGTGAGCAGAAGTACGGCAAGAACAGCCGCATCGATCTTCTGTTGTTCAAGAGCGAAGAGGACGATGCCGCCCGATGCTACGTCGAGGTCAAGAATGTGCACCTCATGCGTCGGGCCGGGCGAGCGGAGTTTCCCGACAGCGTGACATCGCGGGGTGCGAAGCATCTCGAAGAGCTGGGCGATATGGTCGAGGCCGGCCACCGTGCTGTCATGGTCTATCTGATCCAACGCGGCGACGCGAAAACCTTCTCCTTCGCCGAGGATATCGACTCTGATTACGTGGCAGCATTTGCGCGTGCAAAAGAGCGCGGTGTCGAGGCGCTCGCCTACGTTTGCGACGTCGCGCCGGATGGCATCACCGTAACGCGCAAGGCTCGCATGTATTGAGCGCGCCGTAAGACAGGTTGCGATCTCGATTGTGATGTCTTAAGGCTTGTGGCGTGAGTAGAACATAAGAAGAACTTCGAGTATCCATGAACCTTGATCTGGTCCGCGCGCGCAAACGTGACACCCGCATTCCGATCCACGGGCCTGAGGCGTTTGCGGGCATGCACAAGGCCGGACGGCTGGCGGCGGAAGCCCTGGATATGCTGTGCGGGCTGGTGACGCCGGGTGTCTCGACAAAGCGGCTCGACGATGCGGTCTTCGAGTTCGCGATGGATCATGACGTGGTGCCCGCAACGCTGAACTATCGCGGCTATCGCAACTCGGTCTGCACCTCGATCAATCACGTCGTCTGTCACGGAATCCCGAACGAGAAGCCGCTGCGTGAGGGGGACATCCTCAACATCGACGTGACGCTCATCGTCGATACCTGGCATGGCGATACCAGCCGGATGTATCCGGTGGGGAATGTCTCACGGCGCGCCGAGCGTTTGATAGATGTGACTTACGAGAGCCTGATGCGTGGCATTGCGGCTGCCAAACCCGGCGCTACGACAGGCGACATCGGGGCTGCGATACAGCGGTATGCCGAGGGGGAGCGCTGCTCGATCGTTCAGGATTTCTGCGGGCATGGGCTGGGGCAGGTCTTTCATGATCGACCGAACATTCACCATTGGCTCGATCGTGAAAATCATGCCCGGCTGCAATT
>JBCAXC010000131.1:0-6544 GCA_038534255.1 Pseudomonadota bacterium | reverse complement strand
CGGCACAGGGCGGCACCCCGTTTGACGTGGCGATCAATGTGAGTGCATCCGGTGAGGCGCTCGGCGCGGTGCTCGACGTGGTGGGCCCTGAGGCGCGGATCGTCGAGGCCAGCTGGTTTGGCGCGCAGCCGGTGGAACTCTCGCTTGGTGAGGCGTTTCATAGTCAGCGTCTGCAACTCATCTCATCTCAGGTCGGGCGCATTCCGGCAGATCGACAGCCGCGGTGGACATATGCGCGGCGTATCGCGATGGCGCTCAAGCTGCTCGATGATGCGCGGCTTGATGCGCTTATTTCGCATGAAGTGCCGTTTCATGACGCGCCGGATGTGCTGCCGCCACTTTTCGATGATCCAGCAGCGCTTGGTATTGCGTTGAAGTATCCGACGCCGTAACGCCCCCCACCTCCCGACCCACATCTGGCGACCTACACTTGAAGGAGTGCCGCTCATGTTTGCCCTCGAAGTCCGTGACCATGTGATGATCGCCCACAGTCTGCCGGGCGAAGCGTTCGGCCCGGCTCAGGGCATGCACGGGGCGACGTTCGTGGTGGACGCCGCCTTCTTCCGTAACGCGCTGACCGAGAACGACATTGTCATCGACATTGGTCTCGCCGCCGACGTCCTGCGCGATATCCTCTCGCTCGTGAACTACAAGAACCTCGACGAACTGGACATTTTCGATGGCAAGCGCTCAACGACCGAGGTGCTGGCCAAGTGGGTGTTCGACGCGCTGGTGGCCGCCGTTCTGGATGGGCGGCTTGGCGAGGATGCGCGCGGGATCGAGCGAATCCGCATCACGCTCAATGAGAGCCACGTCGCGCGGGCGTGGTTTGAAGGTCCTGTTGTCGGAACGACGACCTGATTGGCGCTGCGGTCGTTGTGTTTTCGATGAGCCGAGCGCTGTGGTTTGCAAGCCCGGGCGATCCCGCGCTGCGGACTGGGGGATACCTCTACAACGCGGCGATCTGTGCGCGGCTTGGCGTGCACGGTTTTGAGGTCCGCGCGATCCGTTTGCCGGACGCGTTTCCGTATCCTTCAGTGGCGGATCAGGAGGAAGCGGCGGTGCTGCTCGGCGCCGTGCCATCAGACGATCTGCTCGTTGTCGATGGGCTGGCGTTTGGTGCGGTGTCGTCGGACGTCATCGCAGCCATCCGTGCGCCGACGATCGCGCTGGTGCATCATCCGCTTGCTGATGAAACGGGGCTCACACCTTCGGCCGTTGCGGCTTTCGAGGCTTCAGAACGAGGTGCTCTTGCGTCAACGATTGGCGTGGTGACGAGTAGCCCGTCGACAGGCACCGCGCTGGTCGATCGGTTTGGTGTGCCGCGAGATCGCTTGGAGACGGTGATCCCGGGCGTTGAGAAACCTGCGTCGAGGCCAGCCGGCCGCGATGACAACGCGTCACCGTTGATTCTGAGTGTTGGATCGCTGACGCATCGCAAGGGCCATGATGTGCTGATCGACGCGCTGGCACGGTTGCGGGATCATCCGTGGCGGGCGGTCATTGTCGGTTCGCCCGACCTCGCGCCCGATGTTGCGCAGGCGCTGGCGTCGCAGGTTGAGGACGCCGGTCTGTCAGATCGTGTCATGCTCGCTGGTACGCTTGAGGCCGAGGCGCTGCAGCAGCTTTATCGATCGGCTGATGTGTTTGCGCTCGCAACGCGGCATGAGGGGTACGGCATGGTGTTTTCCGAGGCGATGGTCCACGGGCTTCCGATCGTCAGCTGTGCGGTTGGTGCGGTGCCGGACACGGTGCCGGAAGCGACCGGGCTGTTGGTGCCAGCAGACGATGCGGTGGCCTTGGCATCAGCGCTGGAGCAGCTTCTGGAAGATCCCGCGTTATACGGTGCGAAAGCAGCCGGCGCCGCGCGGGTTGGCGCGGCACTGCCAGACTGGGATGACGCGGCGGCCGAGTTTGCATCTGCTCTCCGGCGCCTTTCGACGGACACCGAGTCGTCTGAGCGGTCGGTTGGGGCGAGCCAATGAGTGGATTTTCTGCAGATTGGCTTGCGCTGCGTGAAGAGGCGGACTCTCGCTCCCGGTCAGGCAAAGTGTTGGCGGCAGCGCGGGCCCGCTTTGTCGACGCGTCGGAGATTTCCATCTGCGATCTCGGGTCCGGCACCGGGGTGTCGGTCGAGAGTTTTACCGGGCTGTTTCCGCCCCGTCAGCGGTGGCGTCTTGTCGACATTGATGCGGACAACCTCCAGCGCGCGCGGGTGAGGAACTCCGGTCGTGACGAACTCGCGATTGAGACCGTGGTGCATGATCTCGCAGCGGCGCCGGCAATTTGGGGCGCGGGCACCGATCTCGTGACAGCGACCGCGCTCTTTGATCTCGTATCGCGTGACTGGCTGGAGGGCTTTGTGGCGGCTCTGGCTGAAGCGCGGCTACCGCTGCTCGCAACGCTCACCTATGACGGGCGGCATGTTTTTTCTCCGGAACATCGGTTTGATGATGTCATGCATCGCGCGTTCGATTTTCACCAGACTGGAGAAAAGTCATTCGGCCTGGCGCTCGGCCCAAGCGCCTGCACAACGATGATCGAGATGCTTCGTGCGCACGGTTACGAGGTCACGACCGGTGACAGTGCGTGGCAGTTGTCGGCCGGTCGCGACGGGGCGCTGATCGAAGAGCTGCTGCGAGGCTGGGCGGCTGCCGTCACGGACGCCGGATTGGTCGAAAAGGACACGGTGGATGTCTGGCTCAAGGCCCGGATCGGATGCTCCGAGACGCTGCTGGTCGGTCACACTGACATCTTTGCCGTGCCGGGCAGATGACAGACGATGGTGCACGCTTGATTGTTATTTTATAACGCCGCACTGATCGCATTCCGATTTCGGCGCGTACACGCAATGGAGACGGCGGAAACATCGGGGCAGCAAAAATGTCGACAGAATTGCCCGCTCTATCCCGCCTCGAGGTGTTGTCTGGCCAGGCAGCAATCGAACAGAACGTCGCCGCCGTCGAACGGAATGACGGCCACATCGGGACGGATGGCATGATCGAGATGATCTATTGCGTCGAGGCGGATGCCCGTCGGGCCGGAGCCGATGATCAGCGGGCCGGTCAGGATGTGCAGTCGGTGAAGCGCTCCGGCCTTGAGAAAACTACTGACGGTCGTCGCGCCCCCTTCGACCAGAAGGCGTCGCAGGCCGCTATCGGCGAGCTCGCGGACGATCATGGCGGGCGTCAACGGATTGTTGGGCGCGATGGGGATCGTCTCGATGTGTTCGGGATCGTCCGCCAACGCCGGGCCAAAGACGATGACACGAACGCCATCGTCAGCGAAAACATTGCCGCTCGTCGGCGCGCGGCGGTTCGGATCGATGATGACGCGCGCAGGGTTGTCGCCGGTGAGATGGCGCACGGTGAGCGACGGATTGTCGAGGACGGCCGTGCTTGCGCCGATGACAACAGCGTCCACCAATGCACGCAAACCGTGCAGGTGTTCCAGCGCTGCACGACCATTCACGTAATGCGAGTGACCGTTCGGCGTCGCGATGCGACCATCGAGCGACTGCCCGAGTTGCGCGATCACGAACGCGTGATCGCAAGCGCGTGCTCGCGCAATGCAACCGAACCGTTGCCACAGTCGTTCACTACCGTGTTTCTTGATCAAGGACGGGCTGCGCGCTACGTCGCCCAGTCTCTCCCAGGCTAGGGCCATCTGGCTCTCAACTAAAGACCTCGGGTTTCCCATGACCATTACATCATCGTTTCAGCGCTCGGCTATGGCCGGGTGCTCAATTCCCTCGGATTCCTCCCCAGATGCGCAGGAGAGCCCCGGCATGGCGTCACAGGCGACACGCCTTTCCGTTGAACGGATTGTTGCGGAGTTGCGTGCCGGGCGCCCGGTGCGCGTGACCAATGGCGTGGAAGCGCGTGTGGTGTTCAGTGTCGAGATGCTGATCGATCGCGCGAACATATTCGCAGATGCGACCGAGCAGGCGGTGGCGCGTCTCGTGCTGCCGAAAGAGCGACTGGCGCATCTTGGTGTCACGCTGGCGAGCGCAGGAGCGATCCGCGTGATCGCAAGTGATCATGATCTGGTCAGCAATCTGACGGTTGCACCTGCGGTTGATGATGTTCCGGCATTCCAGAAAGCCGATGTCATCGAGAGTGCGGCAATCGATGCATTGAAATTTGCGCAGTTGCTCCCGGCGGTTCTGGTTGTGAAGCCGGAAGATGCGGACGCGTATGGCTGGACGCTGTCAGTCACGGTTTCTGCTCTGCAGTCGTATCACCACGAGGTGGCGCGCGGGCTCGAGATCGTGTCGCGGGCGCCGGTGCCGCTGGAGCGCGCTGAAAACACCGAGTTCGTTATTTTTCGCGGCTCGGACGGTTTCAAGGATCAGGTCGCGATTGTCGTGGGGGCGCCGGACCCAAGCCAGCCGGTGCCGATCCGCTTGCACTCGGCCTGCTTGACGGGGGATTTGTTTGGCAGCCTGAAATGTGACTGCGGTGAGCAATTGCGTCGGGCGATCTCGACCTTCGCGGAAGATGGTGGCGGCGTATTGCTCTACCTCGATCAGGAAGGTCGCGGGATTGGCCTTGCGAACAAGATGCGCGCCTACAAGCTGCAGCATCACGGGCTCGATACGCTCGATGCGGATCGGCAGCTTGGATACGGCGAGGACGGTCGACGCTACGAGATCGCGGCGCAGATGGTTGCGATGCTTGGGTACGACAAGGTGTCGATCCTGACCAATAACCCGCGAAAGATCGCGGCCCTCAAGGCTCATGGCATCGAGGTGGCCGACCGGATTGCGCTGGTTGGCACGCCCAACCCGCACAACGCGCGCTACCTGAAAACCAAGGTCGAGCGCTCGGGTCATCTGGCCGAGTAGACGTTTGATCCACATCCGCTGAACGTTGCGGCGCCCGCTTGTCTCGCGCGACAGGCGGGCGTTGTTGCGTGGCGTCGAGGTGCGTGATCGAATGTGTGCAAGGCGAAGACACGTTGCAGGGTGATGCGCATGAGTGGCGAGCACGAGATCGAATACACCGATGCATTCGTTGCCCAGCTTGAGGCAATCTGGGGCGACGGATTTCTCTCCCCCGGCGGACCAGAAGAAGTTGCCAAGATCACCGAGGGCCTGCCTGTGGACGGGGCGCACGTGCTCGACATCGGGACAGGCGCAGGGGCGCCTGCCGGATTGCTGGTGAGCGCCCACGGTGCCGGGCACGTCTCGACGATCGACATTGAAGCGCCGGTTCAGGCAAAGGCGCGCGCACGCTTCGAAGCAGCGGGGCTCGCAGATCGGATCACGCCCGTTTTGGTGACACCCGGACCGATGCCGTTCGCCGATGCGACATTCGATGGGGTGTTCTCGAAAGACTCGATTGTACAGGTGGAGGATAAATCCACGCTGTTTGCCGAGGCGTTCCGCGTTCTGAAACCGGGCGGTTGGGTGGCGCTGAGTGACTGGTTGCGCGCGGACGAGGCCATGACGCCCGAAATGCATGCGTACTGCTTTGACGGGCCCATCACGTTCAACCTCGTACCTATCGCCGAGACTGCGGCGCAGCTGCGCGACATCGGGTTTGTTGACGTGGAAGAGGTTGATCGCAGTGCGTGGTTCGTCGAGCAGACGCGCAGTGAGGTTGAAAGCCTGGATGGCGGGCTTGAAGCGAAGTTGGCGGAAACGATTGGCGTCGAGCAGGCCGCAAGCTTTGCCGCCCGCACGCGGCTTCGGCACGTGGTGACCCAGCAAGGCCAATTGCGGCCCGGACACTTGCGCGCACGCAAGGCCGCCGTGTAGGGCAGCCTCGCGCGCGTGTCGCTCGGGTCTGTCAGTCCTTTTTCAGCGGCGGAAAACGGGTCTGATCCGCAGCGACGGTCCAGTCCATATGGTTGCGGACATACTCCTGTGCCGCATCGCGCGGCGGATTATAATCCCATGACGTCATCGCACCTGCGTTCATGGCATCGTAGATGGCGCGGCGGGACTTCTGGGTGGCGATGACGTCCTTGCGAATGCGCTCACTGTCCCAGCGCTTGGCGACTTCGGCGGCAAAGGCGGATGCGCGTTCGGCATGCTCGGGCTTTTCTGCAAGGTTCTCGCGCTCAGCCGGATCGTTCTCGAGATTGAACATGAGCGGCGCGTCCTTGTCACAGTGGATGTATTTCCACGGGCCACGACGGATCATGTAGACGGGGTGTGATGTCATCTCGGCGCAGTATTCGCCGATCGCTTCATCGCCAGTATCGTCGTCTCCGGTGAGCGCAGGCCAGAGTGAGCGGCCGTCAACCGGTTGGCCGAGTGGTGGCTTTTCAGCGCCGCCATCCGACGCGATGTCCAACAGGGTGGGGAGGATGTCGACCAGCGAGCATGCGTTCGGGTTGCTGTGATTGGCGACGCCCGGGCCGGCGACAACGAGCGGTACGCGGGCAGAGTGCTCAAAGAAATTCATCTTGTACCAGAGGCCGCGCTCACCGAGCATGTCGCCGTGATCGGCGGTCACGATGACAATCGTGTTGTCGAGCATTTCGGCTTCTTTCAGCGTCTGGACGAGTTCGCCGACCTTGCTGTCGAAGTAGGAGG
>JBCAXC010000130.1:0-6560 GCA_038534255.1 Pseudomonadota bacterium | reverse complement strand
AATTTGCTGCGTCACAAAGTTTCCGTCGGCATCCACCGGCACCGGCTGCCCAAGCGCATAGGCTTTGGCACTCAGCGGCACATGACGGAAACTTTGTGACGCAGCAAATTCTCCCGCCCGGGCAGCATGCGATCGATGTGAAGGTTGTCGATCCTTACGAGCGCGACGTGGCGATCACCCGGGACATCCATATCCCGGACAATGAGTGGTTCTATGTCGGGCTTGCCGATCTCACGGTAGGCCGCCGCTTCGGCGACCGTGCGCTGATCGAGACGTCGCCGGGCGAGTTCGAGAAGACCTATGCGAAGGGGCGACTGGCTTTTTATCTGAAGGGGAAAATCCGCGGGCGCTATCTGCTTACTGCTGCGGCGGACACGCATGAAGATGACGTTGAGAATATTTTCCGCGGGCTCGACAGCAAGGATCCGCGCCAGCTTCTGCGGCGGATCGATCCGGACAAATACTACCCTGTCTATGGCGATGATTCCGAAATCCTCGAAGATGCGCCGACGAACGGGAAGTTCTATGTGCGTCTGGAACGGGGTGACAGCCATGTGCTCTGGGGCAACTTCAAGACGCAGATCAGCGGTACGGAGTTCGCGCGGAGTGAACGCGGGCTTTATGGCGCCCACACGAAGTACCGCTCCGAGGAGACCACATCCTACGGTGAGCGCCGCTACGAGGTGGAAGCCTATGCTTCGCAGCCGGGTACGCTGCCGCAGCGCGACGTGCTGCGTGGGACGGGTGGTTCCGCCTATTTCCTCTCGCGGCAGGACCTGACACAGGGCTCGGAAACGGTGACGATCGAGGTGCGTGATCCGATTTCGGGAATCGTTCGCCAGCGTACTGCGCTGCGCTATGGCGAGGACTATCAGATCGACTACATCCAGGGCGTGATCATCCTGGACAAGCCGCTGTTCTCAACGATCCGCAGTGGGCCTGTTGTTCAGAACAACCCGCTTGGCGATGATCACCAGAGCCTTGTTGTGCAGTACGAGTACACACCGGCACTGGGCGATACGAACGGTTACTCCTACGGTGGGCGGGCGCAGGCCTGGTTGCTTGATCGGTTACGCATCGGGGCGACTGGGATCAAGGAAGAAGCCGGGCCAGTCGACCAGAACCTCGCTGCGGCTGACCTTCGTCTTCAGATTGGTGAAAACTCGCACCTGCATGGTGAGATCGCGCGCAGTGAAGGCCCTGGTTTCGGGCGCTCGAGCTCGGTGAATGGCGGTTTGACGACAACGACGACGGCATCGGTTGGTGTCGCGCGTGAGGAAGCGATCGCCGGACGCGTGGAGCTGAAGGTGGATCTCGCCGATGTCAGCGATGCCCTGCGCGGCTCTGTTGGCGCTTACTATGACAAGCGCGAGGCTGGATTTTCCTCCATCGACTACAACACCGCGGTGACGCAGCGCACAGTTGCGGCGCATGCGAGCATCGAGGTGAGTGAACATCTCCGCTATCTGTTTGCCTATGAGGACTTCGAGAATAAAAACGGTGTGTCTCGCCGCCAGGCTGACGCGGAGGTCGAGTTTCTCTTCGTGCCCGGATGGACGGTCGGGGTTGCCTACAAGCATACCCACGCGATCAACGATCTCCAGATCAAGGGCGAGGGAACGCGGCATGATCTCGGCCTGCGGCTGACCTATCAGGATGACGACGACCTGAAGGCCTACGGATTCATGCATGCCACGGTGGCGAGCGACGAAGGTATCGGCCATAACTCACGGGCCGGTGTTGGTGCGGAACTGCGCGTCACGGAGAAAATCTGGCTGCAGGGTGAAGTGTCGAACGGCAGCATCGGTTGGTCAGGGCTTGCCGGGATCAAGTACGACAAGACTCCGGACGATCACTACTATGCGAGCTACCGGCTCGACCCGGAACGCTCGATCTCGAACTCGTCGACGCTCTATGGCACCGACATGGGGAGCATTATCATCGGCGCGCGGACGCGCTACACCGACACGCTCTCCGGATATGCCGAGAACAGCTATGACCTGTTTGGTCGCCGCCGTTCACTTGCGACGACGTATGGTGTGACCTATACGCCGACGGCGCTCTGGACGATCCTCGGGGGTATCGAATACGGCGACATCCAAGATGTGAATGCTGCCGATCTAGCGCGGACCGCCGTCTCGCTCTCCGTTGCCTACAACGAGGAAAAGCGGGTGGCGTGGAAGCTGAAGGGCGAAGTGCGCTTCGAGAACTCGGAAGACACACGGCTTGATCGAGATACCTTCCTGATCAGCTCAGGGCTCAACGTCCGGCGCAACGCGAACTGGCGTCTGCTCGCCAACCTTGACGCGGCGTTCTCGCGCTCCAACCAGGCCGATGTGCTGAACGGAGATTATATTGAAGGGTCGCTGGGTGCTGCATACCGGCCGATCGACAACGACGAATGGAATGCGCTGTTCAAGTACACTTATCTTTATGACCTGCCGGGCATCGATCAGGTGAATTCTGCGGGCAACACGAACGGACCCGCGCAGCGGAGCCATATCGTCTCGGCGGACGTGACCTATCAGGTGAACGACTACCTCGCGATCGGCGGCAAGTATGGTGCGCGATTCGGTCAGGTCTCATTATCGCGGGACTCCAGCGACTTCGTCGACTCGTCCGCGCATCTCGGTGTGCTGCGCGCCGACCTGCACGTCGTGAAACATTGGGATGTGTTGCTTGAGGGGCGCGTGCTTCATACGCCGGAGATCGAAACGACGCAGACCGGATTCCTCGCTGCCGTGTACCGTCACGTGGGAGAAAATATCAAGGTGGGTGTCGGATACAACTTCGGTGAGTTCTCCGACGATCTGTCGGATCTCACTTTCGATGACTCCGGAGTGTTCCTGAACCTGGTTGGCAAGCTGTAGAAGCAGCGTGTCCGGGCCGGGTTGAGACCCGCCGCACGTTTGTTACAGCCGACGGATGTCCGTTACGGGAGATCCGTCGGCAGCGATGCGATGGATCGCGTCTTCAAGCAATTCTTCCGTTGTCTCCATGTGCCATGCATTGGCATGAAGCAGGCGCTGGTGGTCACGCATGATGCCGACATGTCCGCGCCAAAAGACGAGATCGCCGCGGCGGAGCATGAGGCTGTCGATGTCGGTCCCGATCGACGTACCGATTTCCGCTTCTTGCATGTCGCTGTCGCGTGGGCACACCGTCCCCAATGCGTTCAACGCGACCTGCACTAGGCCTGAGCAATCGATGCCGCTCGCGGTTTTTCCTCCCCAGAGATATGGCGTGCCGATGAAGCGCTCGGCGACGGCGACAAAGTCGTCGACCTTGGTGCCGACCGGCGCCAGCGTACGCTCATGAAGGTATCCGCCGCCCGGCGCCTTGACGTAGGCCCCTGTCTTGGCGCCGAGGACCAGTTGCTCACCCAGATAGTGCCGTGCGACCGGCCGCGTCTTCAGGTCAGGCTCGGCGAAGGCGAGCGCGCAGCCCGCAGTGATCACGTGCGTCGGGAAGGCAATGCCGGTCGCCAGCGCGCGTGCCGGAATATACCCGACATAAGCGTCCGCCTGGCTCTGGACCCAGGCCCACTCTGCTGCAATGTCGAAGACCTTGACGGTTTCGCCAGTCAGGACCTGCGTCGTCAACATCGCCGCGTCGCGCGGTTCTGCCCGCATCGGAGATGTCGCCGCGATCTGTATGATCTGGCCGTCAACGAAGCGCGCGGCCTCGACGTGGCCGCGCAATACCGCATCTGCCAGGTCGCTTCGAAAGGCATGGCGACGGGCGTCGAGTTTGGTGGTGCCGGTGGTCATATATTCTGTCCGTCTGCGCTTTCACAGGTTTTGGACAGCCACGAGAAGATGGCGCGGGCGGTCTGCGGCTCACCGCCTTTCGGTTGAGCGGCTTTCGGCGCGGGCACCCAGCCGTACATGTCGATATGCGCGAAGTTCGTGGTCTGTTTCACGAAGCGTTGGAGAAAGAGCGCGGCGGTGATGGAGCCGGCGAATGGTCCTTGCGAGATGTGCGAGACATCAGCGACGGCGCTGGCAAGGGTCTGCTCATAAGGTGTCCAGAAGGGCATCCGCCACAACGGGTCGCCCATCGCCGCGCCGTGCGTGAGAATATGCTCCGCGAGTTCATCGGTGGTCGCATAAAGCGGAGGTAAATCCGGGCCGAGTGCGACGCGTGCCGAACCTGTGAGGGTCGCGAAACACAGCAGGGTGCTCGGCGCGTCCTCATCGGCAAGGCTCAACGCATCGGCAAGGACGAGGCGGCCTTCGGCATCGGTGTTGCCGATCTCCACAGTCATCCCATCGCGGCTGGTGAGCACGTCGCCGGGGCGATAGGCGTTGCCGGAGACGGAGTTTTCCACGCACGGGATCAGTACGCGCAGGCGAACGGGGAGTTTCGCTGCCATGACCATGTGTGCCAACGCGAGTGCGGTGGCGGCGCCGCCCATATCTTTTTTCATCAGTGCCATGCTGTTGCCCGGCTTGATGTTGAGCCCGCCGGTGTCGAATACGACGCCTTTGCCAACAAGGGTCACCGTTGGAGCGGTTTTCTTTCCCCACTGGATGTCGATCAGGCGCGGTGCGCGCGGACTTGCGCGACCAACAGCATGGATCATCGGGAAATTCTGTTCGAGCAGATCGTCTCCGGCGATGACGGAGATTTTCGCCTTGAAGGCTTTGGCAAGCGTGGTGGCTGCGGCCTCCAGCTCATCGGGGCCAAGCAGATTGGCCGGGGTGTTTATGAGATCGCGACCGAAGAAGGTGCCGTTCGCCTGCGCTTTCAGTGTCTCGATGTTGGTGTCGGATGAGACCTTGAGGCGCGGCACGGGTTTGGTGTCACCGCTGCGGCAACTCTCAAAACTGTACGTGGACAAGGCCCAGGCAAGGGACGTCATCGCGTCGTCATCAAGTTCGCTTTCGAAGTGGTAGTCTCCTGCCGGGAGGCGTGATGCGATGGCGCCGAGCGCAATGCTTGCTGCCGGATCGCTTTCGTGCTCGATCGCGACGGCCGGGTCCACACCGCAAATGACGCGTGCCAGATCGCCTTTTTCATCCGGTAGCAGCATGACGTCGCCCGGTGCGAAGCTGAAACCGGATGCTTTCAGCCAGGTACGTTCCGCACTCGTCAGCATGTCGAGTTCTGCGCGGCTCGAGGTACTGGACGCCAGCGTAATCGGGATGGTCTTGCGTCGGGATGCGGCGGGGAGGAGCGCATCTGCTGCGCGCATAGCGTGGTCGTGAAGGTTGGTCACGGGTCTTGCTGATCCGGGTCAGGTGTCGCGTGCGCATTGAGCGTGATCCAAGCCGCGCGCACGCTTGCGTCTCGTCGCTATCGCTTACAAGCCCTTGCGCACGGGTGCAAATCTGCGCACCTCAGAGTGTGGTCAAAGGCCGGGAAGCTCACCGGCGTGCGCGGAGATGCAGGTATGGCGGACCATCGTCTGGTGATCGGGAATTTCAATACCTCGTCGTGGAGCCTGCGCGCGTGGCTCTTGATGACGCATTTTGGTTTGCCGTTCGAGGAGGTTTTCGTTCGTCTGACGACGCCGGACGGCGACTATGTCGAGGGGAGACGCGAGGCGATCCTCGCGGTGTCCGAGAGCGGGTTTGTGCCGGCGTTGAAGGTGGGCGATGCGACCGTCTGGGATACGCTTGCGATCGCCGAGACGCTTGCGGATCTGCATCCGGAGCTGTCGCTTTGGCCGAATGACCTGATGGTGCGGGCACATGCGCGGGCTGTAAGTGCGGAGATGCATTCGGGCTTTTCAGCGCTGCGGGGGCATCATCCGATGGATCTTGTGCGGACGCATCACGTTGAGGAACTTCGCGATGACGTCGCGGGCGATGTGCGTCGGATTGCAGCGATATGGAGTGATTGTCGGGCGTGTCATGCTTCGGATGGTCCTTTTCTCTTCGGTGCGTTCTCGATCGCTGATGCGATGTATGCACCTGTCGTCTCGCGTTTCCGGACTTACGGCATCGCGCCGGAGTCGTTTGGCGGGACAGCCGCCGCCAGCGCCTACATGGATGCGATCTGGGCGCTGCCCGCGATGCAGGCGTTCGCTGTTCGGGCCGAGGACGAACTCGTGTAGTGCGCCTGTGTGTGGCGGGGGTGCGCTGCAGCGTTTTAATCCTTTGTTACCGCCTGTCCCATAATCTGACACTCAGCGTTTGCTTCCCGCGTTTTCGGGGGGCGATGAGGAAAGTGTCATGATGCGTTTCATGTTGACGTCCGAGCCACGCCCTGTGCGCTCGCGGGTTCGCGTCGGGTTGGTCGTGCCGACGTTGCTGACGGCGTTTGCTCTTGGTGGATGCGCCGGCGGAGCGGACAAGACCCTCGCTGGGCTGACCGGTGGGGCGGCCAAGCCAACTTCAAAGACCTTCACACCGATCGACAAGTCTGCCGCACCGGTTGATCGCGCGATCCAGTATTGGTCGCAGCTGTTCGCGAAAAATCCGGGTGACGAGAAGGCCGCTGTTGCCTACGCGCGGAACTTGCGTGCGAAGGGAGAGAAACAAAAAGCTCTCCAGGTGCTGCAGCGGGCGACGATCGCTTTGCTCGATGAGTTCGCGATCGTCGCCCGCTGCAGC
>JBCAXC010000129.1:0-6582 GCA_038534255.1 Pseudomonadota bacterium | reverse complement strand
TTCTCATCGGACCGTTCGGGCTCGGGTTTGTCTACGCCGTCTATGAGGTGGAGAATATTCTCCACTTTGCCGAGCTCGGCGTTGTTCTGCTGCTGTTTCTCATCGGGCTGGAGTTGCGCCCAGCCCGCCTGATGGCGATGCGCAAAGCCGTGTTCGGTGCCGGCGGGACGCAGGTGATCGTCAGTGCGATCCTGCTGACGGGCGTCGCGCTGGTCTTCGGGCAATCGATGACCGTGGCGCTCACCATCGGCTTGGCGCTGGCGCTCTCGTCGACGGCCTTTGTCCTCCAGGTTCTGGAGGAAAAAGGTGAGCTGACGAAGCGGCACGGGCGGCTCGCGTTCTCTGTGCTTTTGTTCCAGGATCTTGCAGCGATCCCGATCATTGCCGCCGTGCCATTTCTCGCCGCCGTCTCGTTTGCGGGCGATCATGGCGAGGCGGTCGATCCAGTCGGGTGGATGGACGCGCTGACGGCGATCGCGGTCATTGGCGCGGTCGTGCTGCTCGGTCGTTATGTGCTGGCGCATGTTTACCGTCTCGTCGCCGCGTCCGGTGTGCGTGAGGCGATGACGGCGAGTGCGCTGCTGACCGTCGTCGGTGTCGCGCTCTTGATGCAGCTTGCTGGCGTTTCACCGGCACTCGGGGCGTTTCTCGCGGGCGCTTTGCTGGCTGACAGCGAATATCGCCATCAGATCGAGGCTGATCTTGCGCCGTTCGAGGGGCTGCTGCTCGGCCTGTTTTTCACCGCGATCGGCATGCTGCTGAACCTGAAGCTGTTGTTCAATGAGCCGTTTCTCATTCTCGCACTCGTTGCCGGACTGCTCGCGATCAAGGCCGGGGTGCTTTATCTTGTCGGGCGCATGCAGGGGCTGGACAATCGGGCAGCGCGGCGTCTCGCGCTGGCCGTCTCGCAGGGCGGCGAGTTTGCGTTCGTCGTGTTCACGGCGGCGTTAGGGGCGGGCGTGCTTGATCGGGCGACAACCGATCTGCTGACTGTTGTCGTGACGCTCTCAATGGTGGCGACGCCGCTGTTGTTAATGCTGGACGAGGCGATAACGCCCCAGGCATCAGGCGATGCGGGCACCTACGACGATCTTCCGGATGAAGACCAGCATGTCGTGATCGCCGGATTTGGCCGCTATGGGCAGATCATCGCACGTGTCCTCAAGGCCCGAGGCATTCCCTTCACCGCACTCGACTCCAGTCCCTCACGCGTCGATCTCGCGCGCGCCTTCGGCAACACGATCTACTATGGCGATACCAGCCGGATCGACATTCTGGAGGCGGCGCAGGTCGGCAAGGCGCGGGCGTTTGTCCTCGCGGTTGACGATATGGACGTGTCGTTGAAGACCGCGGCTGTCGTGCGCCAGCGCTTTCCCGATGTGCCGATCCACGCGCGCGCGCGCGACCGGCAACATGCGCACAAACTGATGGAGCTTGGCGTCACACAGTTGCGGCGCGAGACGTTCCAGTCTGCGGTCGCGACGGCGCGCAACGTGCTGGAGGACATCGGCTTTGATCGGCCCGAAGCGCGGCGGATTGTCGAGATGTTCGCGCAGCATGACCGGCAGCGGCTCTACGATGATTTTCAGCACGCCTCGGATATCGAGAAACTCAAGCTCTCCGCGCAGCAAGCGGCGGAGGAACTGCGGGGGTTGATTGCCGGTGACGATAGCGACGCGAATGCGGAGACAAAAGCTGCACAAGCGACGGACGATCGGGCCTCGGTTGCCGGCGATGTCTATGGTGACGGGCCCGGTGATCGCCCAACGGTTGCGGCGGAAAAATCCGGTTAGCGAGACGGCCGACGGGTGTTGGCGAGCGGCGTATGCTGGATTAGGCTCTCATCCATTCGGGTCATGGTCTTTCCCGTCATTCGAGGCCATCGCGCGCAGCGGCCCGCTGCGTGTTTCTCCGGAGCTCCTTCATGACCAGTTGCGGCGCGGCCATCCCCGGTCTGCTCGAAGCCTATGGCATCACGCATGTCTTTGGCATTCCCGGCACCCATTCGATCGAGATGTACCGCGGTCTCGAAGCGTCTGGCCTGCGCCACGTCCTGCCGCGCCATGAGCAGGGCGGTGCCTTCATGGCGCAAGGGTTTGCCGATGTCGCCGGTCGCCCGGCTGCATGCTTTTTCATCACCGGGCCGGGCCTCACGAATGCGGCCACCGGGATCGCGCAGGCCTATCAGGCGTCTGTCCCCATACTGGTGCTGACGCCAGTCAATCCGCGGGACACACTCGGCAAGGGGCTCGGGCATCTACACGAGCTGACCGACCAGAGCGCGGTCGCGAAACCGTTCACTGCGTTCTCCGAGACTGCGATGGCGGCAGGCGATGTCCCGCCGCTCCTCGCGCGCGCTTTCGAGGTGTTCGAAAGCCAGCGCCCACGCCCCGTCCACGTCGAAGTACCGATCGATGTGTTCATCGAAACGGCGAGCGGTGACTGGTCACGAGTTGCGCCAACTGCGCGCCCGGTTGCGGATGAAAATGATATCGACAAGGCGGCGGAACTGCTGAAGGGCGCCAAAGCGCCGCTGTTCCTGATCGGTGGGGGTGCGCGCGCGGCGGCCCCGGCTGTCGATTATCTTGCGCGGCGTCTCGGCGCGGCTGTGGTCTCGTCCAATGCCGCGAAGGAAATTATTCCGCATTCGAGCCCGTGGTATCTCGGCGCGACGCGCGATCGCCCCGGCACGGTCGACATGATCCGGGCGGCCGATGTGGTTGTCGGCATCGGGACCGAGCTGTCGCCGACGGATTCCTATGGGTCAGAATTGATCATCAACGGAGCATTCATCCGCATCGATCTCGATCCACATGAGCTCAAGAGCGACTATCCCGCCGATGTCGCGCTGCTCGGTGACGCGAAAGACACGCTCGATGCGATCGGACGGCTGCTCGGCCATGGCGATGCACCTGAGGGACGGCGGGAGGCGATTGCCGCGGCGCGGACAAAAAACCTTGGGGAGCCGGATGAGACGACCCGGCTCCATATGTCGATCCTCGACACGATGCGTGACACGCTACCTGCCGATACGATCTGGTCCGGTGACATGACGCAGGTCGTCTACACCGCCGACTGGTATCTGAATGTCGCATCGCCCGGGCGGTACCTGCAGGACGCCGGCTTCGGCTCGCTTGGATGCGCGCTGCCCGTCGCACTTGGCGCCAAGCTGGCGCGGCCGGAGCAGCCGGTGGTCGCTATGGCCGGCGACAGCGGCGTGCTCTACTCGATGCAGGAGATGGCGACCGCGAAGGAGGAGGGTATCGATATTCTTCTCTACGTCTGGAACAATCAGGCGCTGGGCCAAATCCGCGATGACATGATCGGCGCGCAAATCTCGCCGACGCAGGTGGAGCCGATCCCACCGGATTTTTCCAAGATGGCGGAGATGTTCGGCTGGTCCTATGCGCAAGCGGATGGCGGCGATGCGCTCGCCAACGCCACGACGGAGGGGCTCGACCGTGCCGGGCCAACCCTCATCGAAATTCGTGATCCCCGCGCATTTTGATGCGCCGCTGAAGGAGGCTGCGATGTCCGTGCAAACACAGGTCGCCCCGCAAACGCTTTCCCTTCCCGTCGCGCGTCGGGCCGCTGCGTTGTCCGCAGGTTCGAGTGATGCGTGGGCCGTACATGACGCGGCGATTGATCGCCAGCGCGCGGGCGAAGAGATGATCATCCTGACGATCGGTGATCCGGATTACGATACGCCACAACCTATCGTTGATGCTGCCATCGCGAGCCTGCACCGCGGGGAAACGCATTATATCTCCGGTGGCGGCATTCCGGAGTTTCGTGAAGCGATCCGCGCGGCGGAGAGCGCGCGGCTCGGGTTCGAGGTTCCGCTCGCGTCCGTCGTTGTCGCGCAGGGCGCGCAGAACGGGCTCTATCTCGTGATGCAGTCGATTGTCAGCGAGGGCGACGAGGTCCTGTCGATTGATCCGGCCTATCCGACGTTTCCTGCCGTAGTCGGTGGGAGCGGAGGGAAAATGGTGCGGGTGCCGCTGGCGCAACGAGATGGTCAGTTCCGCTTCGATGTCGCGGCTGCTGAAGCGGCGATTACGGACCACACGGTCGCGTTCCTTTTCAACTTCCCGCACAACCCGACGGGCGCCGGGCTGACCCGCGATGAAGCTGAAGCCGTGGTGGACCTGTGTCACCGTCACGGCATCTGGCTCGTGTGTGACGAGGTCTATGCCGAGCTGACGTTCGATGCGCCATATGTCTCACCGCTCTCCCTGCCGGAAGCGCGCGACATCGCGATCTCGGTGCGCTCAATGTCCAAGAGCCATGCGATGAGTGGATGGCGTGTGGGTTGGACGCTCTCTCCACCGCGCCACGCCGTGCACATCCAGAACACGGCCAACGCGATGCTCTTCGGTGGCGCGCCGTTCATCCAGCATGGTGCGGCGACCGGGCTCGAAATGGACGTGGCGGAAGAGATGCGCGCAGCCTACCAACGTCGGCGCGATCTGCTCGTGGCGGCGATCGCACCCTGCCCGCACCTCGAAATACTGAAACCTGAAAGCGGAATTTTTGCCCTTGTCGATGTGCGCAAGACCGGACTGGACGATACAGCCTTTGCGTGGCGGCTGCTTGAAGAGAAAAAAGTTTCGGTCTTGCCTGCGACCTCGTTCTCGGACCTTACAGCCGGGTTCGTGCGGATCTCCTTATGCGTGGACGATGAGGCGCTCTCGGAAGCTGGCCGACGTATCGTGGAACTGGCAGACGCTCTGGCGAGTTCGTCAGCGGCGTAAATCGGGCCCTCCGCGGTTCGACCGGTGACAAGACCTGTGTGTTTGGCTTGCGCGATCTTTCGCTTGCGGGCGGCGCAGCATAGTGTCCGCGCACGGATCAGGATCACCACCAGGGGCTGACACATGGCCGAGCTTTTGACGTTTGCGAGCCTCTTTACGCTCTTGATGCTGATCATGCTGCAAGCCGTCCTCGGCTTCGACAACCTGCTCTACATCTCAATTGAGAGCCGCCGGGTTGCGGAAAGCGAGCAGAGCCGGGTCCGCCGACTTGGCATCGGGATCGCCATCGCCTTGCGCATCGTCCTGTTGTTCGTGCTCGTCTCGGCGATCGGATACTTCCAGACACCGTTCTTCAACATCGATTTCCTCGGCATCGAAGGTGAGGTGACCGGGCACGCGCTGATTGTGATCGTCGGCGGCGTGTTCATCATCTACACCGCCGTCAAAGAGATCATGCACATGATGGCGATCGACGACATTGGCCATGGCGTCGAAGATGACGGGAAGAAAACGTTCGGGCAGGCACTCGGGATGATCGTCGCTATGAATCTCGTGTTCTCGTTCGACTCGATTCTTGCCGCGATTGCGCTGACGAATACGATGACTTTCTGGCCGGGTTTCACGATCATGGCGATCGCGATTATTGCATCGGGCGTCCTGATGATCGTGATGGCCGACACCGTCACCGAATTCATCAAAAAGAACCGTATGTATGAAGTGCTCGGCCTTTTCGTGCTGTTCATCGTCGGGATCATGCTGCTCGGCGAGGGTGGGCATCTCGCGCACCTCAAATTCTTCGGATACGCCGTCGAGCCGATGGCCAAGACGACCTTCTACTTCACGCTGTTCGTGCTGCTGGTCGTGGACATCGTGCAGGGCCGCTATCGCAAGAAGTTGCTCGCGCAGAAGGAGCGTGAGGTGCTGACGTCGGGGCCGGGTGTTGGCCCGGAGGCGGGCTGACACGCGGCTGCCGCTGCCACGTGTGTGTGATGCAAGCTGCTGATTTCAGGCGATTGTTGGGGATAAGCCGATCTCCGGCATGTCGCAGCCTCCGTTGATCGCAGGCAAATCACGTATCGATTCGTGACCGGGTCGGGTCGCTCTGGCCCGGCTTCGATTGCGAGGTGATCCGATGCTTCAGGCCACGCTGCTGTTCAAGATCCTGCGGGCTGCCCATGCGCGCGGCACCCATCACAAACTGGCGCTCGATGCCTTGCCGCATCTGCGTGCAGCCGGTGCGGATGCGTGGCGCGACCTGTTTCTCCGTCATTCCGAGAGCTATCTCGAGGGTGCGAAAGCGCCGGACAAGGAGTTCAAGGATTTCACGAACCATGTGCTGCATGTGCGCGATGGCTATTGGGGTGGTGCGGCGGAGAAGGCGATGGCGTGGTATGCGCACACCGTCGAGGCGCTGCGGGCGCGGGACTGGCAGCAGGCCGTCTACGCCGCCGGCGTGATGAGCCACTATTACACCGACCCGATCATGCCGTTCCACACCGCGCAATCGGATGCGGAGAATACAATCCATCGGGCTGTCGAGTGGTCGGTCTCAAAGTCCTACGACGAGCTGAGCGCGCTTGCGCGGCGAGAGTTTCCGCGGCCCGATGTGCCGATCGAGGATCGCGACGACTGGCTCGCCGATCTGGTTTGCGACGCGGCCGAGCTGTCGAACACGTTCTATGACAAACTCATTTCCGACTATGACTTCGATCGGGGCGTCGTCGATCCGCCAAGCGGTCTGAACGCGCGCTCGCAGCGGTTTCTGGCGCAACTGTTGGCCTATGCGCAGATCGGCCAGGCCCGGATCCTGGATCGCGCCTTTGCCGAG
>JBCAXC010000128.1:0-6594 GCA_038534255.1 Pseudomonadota bacterium | reverse complement strand
AATCTCCAGACTGACGCCATCCACTGCGCGAATGCCGCCGAAGTGCATATGGAGATCTTCGACACGGATCATGGCGTGACTGTCATCCCCTGGCGCCCTTCATCCTGTCGGAACGGCCCTGACAGAAAAACGGCCCGGACATCAAGTCCGAGCCGCTGACTTTGATCTGCTGATTAGCGGTACTTCACCGTCGTGATCTTTTCGTCTTTCACAACGATCTCACGATAGTTCCCCGCACTCTCGCCTGCACCAACCAGCTCGACTGCGGAGGCGCCGACGTAGTCGATCTCCTTGCCTTCGCTGAGCAGCTTGATGGCTTTGGCCAGCTCACCGGGGAAGATTTTTTCTCCTGGAGCGTTGGCCACACTCATGAGTGTGTCTTTCAGCTTGCCGCTTTCGCTGGACTTCGCGGCTTCCATCGAAAGCATGATGAGGGCTGCGGCGTCGTAGGATTCCGCAGTGAACGGACCGGGCTTGAAGCCGGCTTTTTTTGCCATTTCCGCGAAGGTTGCACCGCCGGGGCTGTCTGTTCCAGGCACGGCGCCAATCGATCCGTTCAAGTCCTTACCGATGGCTTTTGGCAGCGCGTCGCCGATCATGCCGTCGGGGAGATAAAAGCGATCGAAGGCGCCGGTGTCGAGCGCACCCTGAATGATGCCCTTGCCGCCCTGATCGAGATAGCCTGCTACGATAAGGATATCGCCACCGGCGGCAGCGAGTGCGCCAACCTCGGCACTGTAGTCACCCTTGCCATCCGTGTGCGACGCCGAGATCGTGATCTTGCCGCCGTTCTTTTCGAAGTTGGTCTTGATCGCGTCGGCGAGACCTTTGCCATAGTCGTTGTTGGTATAGGTCAGCGCGGCGGATTTGATGCCCTGCTCTTTCAGGATGTCGGCGACGATCTGGCCCTGACGCGCATCAGACGGCGCAGTGCGGAAGAAAAGGCCGTTGTCTTCGACGGTCGACAGTGCTGGCGACGTGGCGGACGGCGAGACCATCACCGTGCCCTGAGCCAGCGCCACATTCTTCAACATCGCGGTCGTGACGCCGGAGCAGTCTCCACCGACGATGGCGGCGACCTTGTCGGACGTGATCAGACGTTCTGTCGTTGCGCTTGCCGCAGCGGAGTCCGTGCACGTCGAGTCCCCCCGCACCGGCACGACCTTCTTGCCGCCGAGGATGCCGCCCGCATCGCTGACTTCCTTCATCGCCAACTCGGCGGCGGGGCCCATATCCGCGACAATCGATTCAATCGGGCCGGTGAAACCCAGAATGACACCGACCTTGATGTCGTCGGCGGATGCGACGCTTGCGGTAGCCAATGACACGCCGGTCATTGCGGTTGCGGCAAGCAGTGCCGCGTTTCGCACGATCTTGATCACGATGAGTACGCCTTCCTTGGCTCGTTCCACTCCGGTCGGAGACGCGCTCAAGACGCATCACCGACCAATGGCGTGACCGTGAAAGGTTGGGCGGGCGATGTCAACGAAGCCGGGTAGATTGATCCGTTTCAGCCGCCCGTGACGGACATGTGGCGGGAAACAGCCGGCGTTTTCGAGCGTCGATCAATGATGAAATCGTGGCCCTTAGGCTTCCGACCGATCGCCTCGTCGATCGCGTTGTAAAGTGCCTGATCGTCGGGACTGGTGCGCAGCGGTGTGCGCAGGTCGGCGCGATCCTCTTGGCCTAGACACATGTAAAGTTCGCCCGTGCACGTCACCCGGACACGGTTGCAGCTTTCGCAGAAGTTGTGCGTCATCGGCGTGATGAAGCCCATCAGGCCGCCGGTCTCCTCAATCCGCACATAGCGGGCCGGACCGCCCGTCTTGTGCGGCACGTCCGTCAGCGTCCAGCGTTCCATCAGGTCGGCACGAACGCGCGAGAGCGGGAGATACTGATCCGTGCGATCCGCATCGATCTCGCCGAGCGGCATTGTCTCAATCAACGTGAGGTCGATGCCGCGACCGTGGGCCCAGCGGATCATCTCGTCGTACTCGGTGTCGTTCACGCCCTTCACGGCAACAGCGTTGATCTTGACCTTCAGCCCGGCACGCTGTGCCGCGTCGATGCCGTCCATGACCTTGGCATAGTCGCCCCAGCGGGTGACCAGCTTGAATTTCACCGGGTCGAGGGTGTCGAGCGAGACGTTCACGCGACGAACGCCCGAGGCGTAAAGATCGCCTGCGAGCCGTGACAACTGGCTGCCGTTGGTGGTGACGGTCAGCTCGTCGAGCGCGCCCGTCTCAAGATGCGCTCCGAGCTGATCGAACAGCCAGATGATGTTTTTGCGCACGAGAGGCTCACCGCCAGTGATCCGCAGCTTGCGGACGCCCTTCGCGATGAAAGCGCCGCACAAGCGGTTCAGTTCTTCAAGGGTCAGCAACTCGCGCTTCGGCAAAAACGTCATGTTCTCCGACATGCAATAGACACAGCGGAAATCGCACCGGTCTGTGACACTGACGCGGAGATAGCTGACATGGCGGCCGTAGGGGTCGATCATTTCGGCTGCGGGCGTGCCGGATCGCGCAGCCGTGATGGCGTCGGACATGGTCCTCGGTCCTGAATGCGTGTTTCTTCCTCCACACATAGCTTATCGTGCGATGGCAAAACTGCAAATGGAGCGTCGCGGCACCGGTGTGCGTCTGGCCGAGACCGCTGCGCAGATCGACGCTCATGCACTGCGACAGGATCGTTTCGATGGACTTGGATGTTGTTGAGCAAAGCGTTCCTGCCGCGGCAGACTGGTCGGCAGAGCTTGCCAACGCGCGCAAGCTGATCGTCTTTGGCGGCCCGTACTCCAATCTGCATGCAACCGACGCGATGCGCGCTATCTGTGACGCGGCCGGCGTTCCGCCGCAGCATATCATCTGCACCGGAGATGTCGTCGCATACGGCGCGCATCCGCTCGAAACGGTCACTGCCGTGCGGGACTGGGGCGTGCACGTCATCGCTGGCAATTGCGAGCAACAGCTTGGTGTGCGGGCGGACTCCTGCGCCTGCGGGTTCGACGCGGACACCGCGTGCGATATTCTCTCGCGTGGTTGGTATGCCTATGCCGATGCAGCGTTGGATGACGATGCGCGCGCCTGGATGCGCAGTTTGCCGGATGCGGCAACCTTCACGTTTGGCGGATGCCGGTTTCGGGTGGTTCATGGTGGGATCAGCGCGACGAGCCGCTTCGTGTTTGCATCGGACACAGCGGCTATCGATGACGAGCTCGGCCTGATCGATGCGGACATCGTACTCGCCGGGCACTGCGGCATCCCCTTCCTGCATCGCGCAGGAGGTCGCTGCTGGGTCAATCCCGGTGTCATTGGTCAGTCTGCGAATGATGGAACACCGGATGGCTGGTATGCCATCCTTGACGTGGACGCAGACGGGACGGGCCTTGCGTGCACCTTGCAACGGCTGGTTTATGATGCGGGTGCCGCGAGCGACGCCATCACGCGTGCGGGCTACGCCGCCCCATATGCGGCGGCGCTGACGTCCGGGCGATGGCCAAGCGAAGACGTGCTTCCCGCGGCTGAGCAGGACCAGGGTGGCGTGCCGATCGAGGAAATGCAGTTGTCGCTTGCGGTCGGCTCAAGGCTCGGGGACGTAGAAATCAAAACGCCGCCGCCGGTATCAGAGCCAGAAGGAGTTGTTGTGTGATCGCTCGTCTTTTCTCTCCTTCTCACCATGTTCTTCTCAACGCCGTTGCAACGCTTGTGCTGATTGCCATTGCCGGTCCGATGTCCGGAACAGCTCATGCGCGGGCTGCCTGTCTCGCGCCTCAGGCTGTTTGTGATGTGCGGGCGCAAGTGTTCCGGATCGAGAGTTTTGATCCTTTCAGCAGCGCCGTGCGGATTGGCCCCGATCTGCTTGTGACCTCGCGCCACGCCATCGCCGACGAAACCACTGTGAAGGTGTTCGTCAAAGCTGACGGGAGCACGAACCCGGAGCATGTGACGGGGCTGGTCGTGCCGACGACATTCGCCGGGGATCTGGTGCTTGTGCGCGCGGCGTTGCCCGACGGGCCGAGTGCGACGCTAGCGAGCGCACCTCTCGCTAAAGACGCCCGGCTTCATACGGTTGGCTATGACGTCGGCCAGCGCCGGATCCGGGTTTATCTGGATGGCAGTGTGCTTGCCTTGCCGGACCCGAAACATCCGCTCGCGCGGCTGCATCACACGGCGCACACGCAACCGGGCAACAGTGGCGGTGCGCTGGTGGATGAGGCGGGGCAGGTCGTGGGGATCGTTGCGTCCGGGGGTGCCGGGATTTTCGAGGCGGTGCCAGCAGCATCGATTGCAGCGTTGAGGGCGCAGAGCGATCTGCGGCACGCGCTCGCCAGCAAAAAGCGCGGCATGTCCTATCGCGCTTGTGCGCTCGCGACCGAAACCGTCATGCGAATCCGGGGGAAAATTCCAGTCCGGTACTCCACGGCGCTTGAGCATGATTGTCTTGAGACGGGCAATCGCCAGATGATTGCGCTTGCAGGTCAGGCGTTCGGTCGTGCACGCGACTTTTCGACGTCTGAACGGCTCTTCAGGGCCGCGCTTGCCATGGACCCGAACGCACTCAACACCCGGCTTGGCCTCGCGACCACGCAACTTTTTGCGCGCAAGCCCCAAAAGGCCCTGCCGCACGTTCGCCTGTTGCTGACGCGGATGCCGGACAATCTCACGGTCCAGCGCATGGCTGTGCAGGCGGGGAAGCAGGCGGATGATAAAGCGCTGGTCGCGACAGCACTCGACGCCATCAAACAGTACAATCCGCAAGGGCTCGCGGCAGCGGAGCGATTTCTGAGAGCGCCGCTTCGGCGACAGTGATGGTTCGGCGGATCGTGGCCCGCGCGAGACCCGCCGGGCAAACCGACAACCTGCGCGGCATGCTCGCCATGATGGTTGCGATGATCTGCCTGATCGGCAGCGACTCGCTGGTCAAGCTGACTTCAGAGCGCCTGCCGCTTGGCGAAATCCTGTTCGTGCGCGGGCTTTTCATGCTGGCGTTGATGGTGCCGATCGCGTTTGTCATTCACGCGTGGCGGCCGTTGCGGGTCGTCCGTGAGCGCTATTTTATTCTCCGCATTCTTGGTGAGCTGTTCGCGGTTTTCTTCTATTTTCTTGCGCTGTTCCAGATGCCGCTTGCCGACGTCAATGCGTTGATACAGTTCGCGCCGCTCGCCACGATGATGGCGGTCGCCGTGTTCTTCGGCGAGCCTGTGGGATGGCGCCGCTGGCTTGCGGCGGTCATCGGGCTGGTTGGTGTCATCGCGATCATTCAGCCGGGCGGCGCCGGTTTCACGCCGTACGCCTTCTTTGTCTTCGGCGCGGTGATTGGCGTAACGCTCCGTGATATCGCCACGCGGGAGATGGATCGGGATGTCCCGTCATTTTTTATTGCGCTGACGACAGGTGTTGCGGTGACGATGCTCGGGCTTGCGCTGGCGCCGTTCGAGACATGGCTGGTGCCAAACGCGCGCGATCTGCTGTTCCTTGCGATCTCAGGCTTTTTCCTCCTTGGAGGTTACCTGCTGATGATCGTTGCTGTGCGCCGTGGTGAGCTGTCGGTCGTCGCGCCGTTCCGCTTCACGAAAGTGATCTGGGCAATCCTGGTTGGCTATCTTGTGTGGGGGCACGTGCCGAATGCGCTTGCGAGCGTCGGCTTTGCGCTCGTGCTTGGTGCGGGACTTTATGTGTTCTTCCGGGAGCGTGCGCTGGAACGCAGGAAGCGTCTTCGCGCTGGCGATGCAACAAGCTCGGCTCAGCCGGCCGTTGCGAGGTGAGCCAGCATCGCCCGCACGGCGCGGATCTGTGGGGCTTGCTTGGTCAGATAGTTATCGCCCGTCACGCCCCACCAGTCCCAGCAGCCTTTCGGGTTCGCCTTTGATGGCTTCGCATGCGGGAAGAGCACGATCAGCCGGTTCTCCTGCGCCCATCGCAAATAGCCGGTGCGCAGCGCGACGTCCGTGAAGACAGCGTTGTCTGACTGCGCACAGCCATGAAACACGATGTGGACCGCGCACCCCGGTTCGGCGACGCAACTCTGCGGACGGAAGAGAAATCCGTGCTTTGCCAAGTCGTGGTTTCTCATCCCGGCGAAAAACGGACGCTGATCGAATACGAGGAAATTCTCATCTGTGCGGATGAACTTTTTGGCTGACGGGCGGACGAGTGCACCATGGATGTGCTTGAGGACGGCGCCCGCCTGATCGTAGTCGCAGGCATTGATGTAAGGCGGTTCGGCTGTGCCGCAGGCGTCACCGTCGGTCCGGGTTATGAACGCGTGCGCCCCGGACTGCTTGCGCAGGAACAGGACGTTCTGTGGAGGGACGCCCACCTCTTCGTAGAAATCCCGCGCCGCAGAGACAATAGAGCCGACGACGGTCGTGTCAGCCTCTGCCGAGTATAGATAGATTTTGTCTCCCTGCAGATTGTGCAGCGCGTCAACATCGCGACGTTCGGAAAATTTCTGAGCGAGTGACGCGAGTCCGCCGACATCCGGGACGCCGAGGTGACGCAACTTGTCCTGCATGCAGCTGTTCATCGCCTTCGTCAGCCGCGCGAGCACCGCGCCAGCACCGGAGATTTTTTCGGCGAGCTGGCTGTGTGC
>JBCAXC010000127.1:0-6621 GCA_038534255.1 Pseudomonadota bacterium | reverse complement strand
TTCGCTACAAGCCATCGTATCGCTCGAGTGACGTTACACCGGCGCTCGATTGGAGTGTTTTTTCCTCCGTGTCGTCGCACGCGGGTGCGGGCGGTCTGCAGAACGCGGTTGAGATGTGCAACAACAATGGTGCCTGCCGCAAACAGGTCGGTGGTGCCATGTGCCCCTCCTACCGCGTAACGCGGGATGAGGCGCACGTGACGCGCGGGCGGGCCAACACGTTGCGGCTCGCGCTGTCCGGGCAGCTTGGGGCGGATGCGTTCACGAGCGACGCGATGGCTGAGACGATGAAGCTTTGTGTCTCCTGCAAAGCCTGCCGCAGTGAGTGTCCCACGGGCGTCGACATGGCGCGGATGAAAATCGAAGTCCTGGCCGCGCGCGCGCAAGCGGGTCAGCTTTCGCTGCAGGATCGGGCCATCGCCTACCTGCCGCGGTACGCGCCGTTGGCCGCCCGCGTGCCGTGGCTCGCCAATGCCCGCGATAGAGTGCCGGGCATGGCGGCGCTCAGCGAGGCGGTGGCAAGGTTTGCAGCTGATCGACCTTTGCCCCGTTGGAAGTCCGGTGCGTCGCGACGTGCCGCGCCCGTGTTCTCAGAGCAGCAAGGCGCGAGCGCGACGGGAGATCGGCCGCGCGTGCTCTTTTTCACAGACACCTTCAATCGCTACTTCGAGGGCGATCCAAGTGCGGCAGCGGTGCGGGTGCTCCGCGGGCTGGGATATGACGTGCGTCCGCTGTTGCCGCGGGCCGGGCGTCGTCCGCTGTGTTGTGGGCGGACGTTCTTGTCAGCCGGGCTGGTTGATGAAGCGCGTGCAGAGGCGGTGCGGGTTCTTGATGCGGTCGATGCGGCTGGCGCGGAACAAGCGACCGTGGTGGTTGGGCTGGAGCCCAGCTGCCTGCTGACATTGCGCGATGAGTTTCTCTCTCTCGGGCTTGGTCCGCGTGCGGAGGCCCTGGCGCAGAAATCTTTCCTGCTGGAGGAGTTTCTGGTGGCTGAGCGGACGGCGGGTCGCCTGCCGGAAACGCTGGGTCGCCTTCCTCAGACGGCGCACGTTCACGGGCACTGTCATCAGAAGTCGTTCGGGGCGTTCAGTGCCGTGCGTGAGGTGCTCGCGATGATTGATGGCCTTACCGTACAACCGATCGAGTCGAGCTGTTGCGGCATGGCCGGGGCGTTTGGCTATGGCAAGGACACGGCATCGGTCTCGCGGGAAATGGGAGAGCTGTCGCTGTTGCCAGCGGTGCGTGCGGCAAGTCCGGATGACCTCGTTGTGGCGGACGGGTTCTCCTGTCGGCATCAGATTGCTGACGGAGCCGGGCGTGAGGCGGTTCACGTCGCCGATGTGCTCGACGCGGCGCTTCGGTCTGGCGAAACGGGAGGCGCCCGATCATGAGTGAGCGTAGCCGGACGGTGACGTGGAACGACCCTGCGATCTCGGCGGCGGCGCATGCGGGCGATGTGACGGGGCTCGCGTTTCTCACCGCAATCGTGAAGGGCGAGGTGGCGCAACCGCCGATCGCGCAGAGCCTCGATTTTCGCCTTGCTGAGGTTGGCGACGGGCGTGCGGTTTTCCGTTCGACGCCACAGGAGTTTCATTTTAATCCCATCGGCACCGTCCACGGAGGATATTACGGGACGCTGCTCGATAGCTGCATGAGCTGCGCGGTGCATTCGACGCTGCCAGCGGGCGTCGGGTATACGACGGTTGAGTTCAAGGTGAATATCGTCCGTGGATTGCGCGCAGACGTCGGTGAGATTGCTGCGGAAGGCCAGGTGATCCATCGCGGACGCCGCATTGCGACATCTGAAGGGCGGATCGTCGATACGGATGGCAAGGTCTACGCGCATGGCACGGCGACCTGCATGCTGCTCGCGCAGGCGTAGGCTGTCTCCCCTTGCGACCGTCTCCCGTCGTGACTGTCTCCGGTTGTGACAATGGGCAACGCTTTGTTCATGAAATTGCGGCAGCGTTCATCCGCATGGCGTCAGCTCTTCAGCGGCGTCGCTGTCATTGGTGGCACCCGCGTATGCGCAAGTTTGTTTTCATCATCGTTGGCCTGTTTCTCGCCAAGGTTGCCTACGAGCAGATGATCTATCGCTCGGCGACCTATGACGTGATCGTTGGAACGTATGCGCAGTCAGCAATCAAGGCTTGCGCGGGTCGTTCGAATGATCCGCAGGTTGCCGCGTCGTTGTGGTCCAAGCCGTCATCGGTCAAGCTGGTGATCGGCAAGCGGGATCTCGACGTCTACTTCTGGCAGGTGAACCATCTGATGTGGCGGGCGCGATATAAAAATCCGTACCTGTTCATCACGACGAGCAATGCGCCGAACTATATGCTGTGCGAGTATGATATCATGCGCCAATCGGCGTTCGTGCAGCGCATGTGAACGGTTTGGCTGCGGCTTTTCGCAGACGGATTTACCGCGTGATCCTGATTTGTCCTAAACCGGGACAGTCGCAAACGCTTCCCCAACCATAACTCTCGTTGCCTGCCCTGCTGCACTGTCCTCGCGCTAGGACGGCAGCAGTTGGTTAACGCTGGGCATGCGAGCTTTGCCCAGTGGCAAACCTTGGGGAGTTTTGCGGGCAGGCTATGGGTGTGAAGGTCAAACGTGATCGGCCGTCTCGTCGGCTGCACCACCGCGTCACCGCGCCGTTGTATGCAACGGTTGATGGTCACGTGGCCCGTGCGGCTGACTGGAGTCTCGGCGGACTACGGATCGAGAACTTCGCGGGCACCGTGCCGGGTGTTGGCGATATCATCGACCTGCACATTTCTCTCCCGTTCCAGGGTTTTCAGGTCGCCTTCGATACCCGTGGCGAGATCGTGCGCAACGACATTGCGGGCGGCATGTTTGCGCTCAAGTTCCTCGAGCTCGGGGAACGCGAAGCCGAGCTGATGCAGCACTTCGTCGAGGAGATCGTGCGCGGCACGATGGTCGACGTCGAAGATACGATCCAGCGGATCGATGTACCGGTCACGCCGGTCTCGACCAAGCCTGACCCGAACCCAATCGCCGAAATTCCGAAGCGCAGACTGCCGGTCAAAACCGTTGTCATGTCGACGTTCTACATGGCGCTGGGTTTTGTCGTGTTCGGCTACTTCGGTGTGATGCTCTACGCCAATTACTTCCGCATGGAAGTTCGGACCGCAGTCATTTCTGCACCGCTTGAATCCGTGAAAGCGCAATTTGACGGACGGATTGTCTGGACGGACCATCGAGCCGGGCAACGTGTCAAAGCGGGCGACATTCTTCTCTACGTGGCGGACAACGAGCTTGAAAAAGAGATCGACTTCGCGCGGATCGAGGTGGAGGAGCGGCGGGCCAACCTTGCGTTTCTGCGCCGCAAGCAGGCGGATGAACTGCATCGCATGGAAGGTCTCGCGGATGTCACGCTGAAGAATGTGCGACAGCGCAAGCTGGAGATCGATGCGCTCGAGGTCGAGGTGAAGGCTGCCGAAAGTCAGGCCTCGCGGCTTGGCAGCTTGTTGGCGCAAGGGTTCACGACGCGCCAGCGTGTCGAAGAGGCTGAGGCGGCGTGGGTTGATGCGAAGAAGCGGCTAGCGTCACGACGTCTGGAATTAAAGTCTCAGTCGCGACTGGCGAAGAGTTACATCGGGAAGCGCCACTTCACGGGACAGAACTTTGTCGGCGAGGTCGGGCGGATCGGCGCGGAGGTCGAGCTGGCCGAGCGTCGCATCGGGATCGCGTCGACCAAGCTTGATGTTCTTTTGAAGCACCGTGCGCGTCTTGCGGTTCGCTCGCCGTTTGATGGCGTCCTACTGGACCTGCCGCGCGTGGATATGGCGTCCGTTCGGCACGGGGAGACGGTCGCCATCGTCGAGCAACGCCGTCGCCGCGATGTGCTGGCGTATTTGCAGCAGGATGAAGTGTTGCAGGTTGGCGTGGGTGACCGCGCCTACGGGTTCATTCCCGCGTTGAACGAGAGCGTGCCGCTCATTGTCCGTGAGATCGATCGGACGAGCGGGTTCGTGGATGAAAATCTATCGAACTATCGTTTCCGTGGTGTCCGGGATCGTTCGGCGCGTGTGCGTCTGGACTTTGAGTATCCCGAACTGATGCGCGATGTGCAGCGCTATCGCTCCGGCCTGCCAATGATCGTGCTGTTCCAACAGCAGAGCACGAACCAGGTGCTTTCTGAAATCAATCGCCGCCTGAAGATGGTTGCGATCGCGGTCTTCGGATCGAAGGGTCCAGTGGTCGGTACGTTCAAGCCGAACGAGAACGTTGAACGTGAGTTGAAACGAGGTGCAGCGACCGGTGGTTCGGTTACGGTCCCGCAACCGCTCGGTGACCGGACACCGAGTCGTCAGGGGTCTGGTGCACACCGGGGTCAGTTTGATCCGTTATTCGGTGACGGCTTCGACGAGCTGCTTTCCCGGTCGCGTCAACGCGCGAATGCGATGCTTGAGCGGATCTCTTACACGGGCACGTCCTGGATGGCGGCGTTGCGCTCGCAGGTGCGCGAGATGCTCGAGCCTGGCTCTAATGCGTACCGGCCGCAGTCCGTGCCGCACCGCCAGCCGACCGTGCGCCCAGCAGACAATGCCCTGACGGCGTCACGCGCGTCGGGCGTTACACCTCTGCGTCGGCAGTGATGGCCGCGGGTCTGGGGGCGGTGCGACGCGCCGTAACGCAAGACTATCAGATCGATGATCTCGGGAAAAAAATCCCGCAACATGAGAAGTGGTCGGTTTCCGTCCTGCTTGCGATCGCGATCTACGTTGGGATCTGCTTCATCGCGCTCAGTCTGATCCCGAACACGATTTGGGATCCGGAAGTTGCACACATCACCTATGTGATCGGCATCCTGGGGATCTGGCGGTACGGATGGTGGTTCAACCATACGATCCGGGCGATCATTTACGGCAAGGTCGTCTATCCCAAGATGCGCACGCGGGCCGCGGAGATCTGGGACGGTGGCTGGCGCCCGGACGAGATGCACTTCATGATGACGACGTTCCGGGAACACCGGGACATTACGGAGCGCGTGATCCGCGGCATTTGCGATCAGGTGCGCGAAAGCGGCGTACCGGGGACAATCTGGCTCGGGTCTGGCGATCTCTATGACGAAAAGCTGATTGAGCAGCATCTGCGGCTGATCGCGTCTGATCTCGATATTACGCTGCGGATCGTGCGGCAGAACCAGCCGGGCAAGCGAATTGCCATCTCACTTATTCTCCGCGCGATGGTGCGCGCCGGGATGAAGGACGATGCGCTCGTCATCTTCATGGACGGGGATTTTGTGATCGAGCCGGGCGCGGCGCGCAAGTGTCTGCCGCTATTCGAGCTCTACCCGGATCTGCAGGCGCTGACGACGGACGAAGAGGTCATCGTTGTCGGGCCGAAGTGGATGCAGCGTTGGCTCACGATGCGGTTTGCCCAGCGGCGTATCGCGATGCAGTCACATGCGCTGTCGCATCGCGTCTTGACGCTGACAGGGCGGATGTCGGTGTTCCGCGCCAAACACATCAAGGCGTATGAATTCATCCGGTTGCTCGAGGCGGATTATCTGGAGAACTGGCTCTGGGGCAGCTTCCGGTTCCTTTCCGGCGACGACAAGAGCACGTGGTACTACCTCCTCAAGAATGAAGCCCGGATGCTTTATGTGCCGGATGCCAATGGCTACACGATCGAAGTGATTGAGGGCTCGGCGTTCAAGCGCATGGTGGAGAACTTCCGGCGCTGGTCAGGAAATATGCTCCGCAATGGTGCGCGCGCTATCAAGCTCGGGCCGCGCAAGATGCCGTTTTTCATCTGGTGGTGTCTGATCGATCAGCGGATCGCGATCTGGACCATGTTGGTGTCACCGACACTCTGCATCGCGGCGACCCTGCTCAGTGACGTGAAGTATTTTCTGTCCTATGTGGTCTATATCGCGGTGACCCGGCTGTTGTTGTCGGTGTGCCTCTGGCTGTACTCGCGTGAAGTGGATCTGCATTACGTGTGGATCCTGTATCTGAACCAGATCACCAATGCGGCCGTGAAGATCTATGTGCTCTGGCGGTTGTCCAAGCAGAAGTGGGCGAACCGGGGTGATCAACGGGCGGGCTTTGCAGACGGTGGTATCGTGGAGTTCGCGCGGAATTCGATGGCGCGCTATCTGACCGCGCTCTCGGTCGGCATGCTGTTTGTCGGGACGATCGTCTACACGCGTTTGATCGAAACGCCGGACTGGAAATTCATCTCCGTTTTCATCCTCGGCTGATTGCGCACGTCGACGTGGTTGCCCTCGGTCGAGTGACTTTGGCAAACGACGACGCACGTTGTCGGTTCCTGCCTGGACTGGGTCGCTATAGTGCCGCGGCGTCCCGGATTGAGGCATCGCTTTATGCGATGGCGAGCATACTGCCGGTCACTCATTCTTTCGTACACCTCATTTATCTCCCGTTTAAGTCACGGTGCTCATAACTCGGCTCTGTAAGGCGTGAAGACCGGCGGGCAATGGCCCATCCGGTTCAGCTGCGGATATGCGGCGCTCGTGCCTGCGATGTGGGGACTGTACAGGGTACGGGAGTTGAACCGATGGCGTTGGACCAGCCGGTGAACCGTGGCGACGTGATGGAAGCGCGTGCAGACGGTGATGTGAGCGAAGAG
>JBCAXC010000126.1:0-6622 GCA_038534255.1 Pseudomonadota bacterium | reverse complement strand
CGCTGAAAAATTTGGCGCATTTCTGCCAACCGAACACCGCGCCCGCACAGAATGTCTCAACTGGTTGTTCTGGCAAATGGGCGGCCTTGGACCGATGGCCGGGCAGGCGCATCACTTCCGCCAGTATGCCTCGGACGAAGTCCCCTACGCCATCAAGCGCTACACCGATGAAGTGAACCGACTCTACGGTGTTATGGACCGGCGGCTCGGAGACGTCAGCCATCTGGCGGGTGAGGACTATTCCGTGGCTGACATGGCCGCCTTCCCGTGGGTCCGCTCCTACGAGCGTCAGGGCCAGGACCTTGCCGAGTTTCCTAACCTCGAAGCGTGGTTCAACCGCATTTCCTCGCGTCCCGCCACAGAACGGGCCGTCGCCGTTGGCGTCGAAGAGAGAGCAAAGTTCGACCTCGCAAACGACTCGGATGCGCAGTCCGTCTTGTTCGGCCAACGCGCTGCGAGCTGACACCCCGCAGTGCGCCTTGCTCAGTGGGTCGCAAGCCGACGTCCGAGACGCTTGGTCAATAGGCCTTTGGGAGCGGGCGGCCTGTGTTGCGCGCGATCACAATTGCGGCGACGGTTTCGACGGCCACACTGCGCGGCCCACCCTGTGCCGCAACCCCTTCATCAGTGCCCCCGACGATGTCACCGCTTGCAAGTCCGCTACCGGACAGGCCTGAAACGGACTGCGGACCAGCGCATGCACTGAGCCCCAGGCCCAGGCTCACAAGAAACCACTGACGCACGACCACAACTCCCCCAAATCGCCGGCTGGCAGACGGCGCCTGTTGAACCGCGCGACCAGCAACGAGGTCGATAACACTGCGAGACTGCTTGCACATCGCTAGCGATCGCCGTCCCGGCGCGAACCTCGGCTGGCCGTGGACTGGCGGCCACACCCGTGCGTCCTGCAGATCCCTGCCGCGCGCGCGTATCCGGTGCAAACCATCCGTCGTTGCGCCGTCTGTGAGCCTGTGTCCCGCAATGGTGCAACCGCTTATCTAGTCGACATTTCCGTATACAGATATTAGCTATTTCACCTGTTCTGAATTAACCGAATTTTTTTCCTCTCCGCACTTTCATGAGGGCGCGCGTCGAGGTGGCGCGCCTGTAATGCGTACGGCGTGCACTGGAATATATTTCCACAGCGCGCTCAAGGGAGGGAAAGCTTCAATGGCACGCTTGACACTCGAGCCGACAACCGAAGCAACTGTGATCTCGACGGCGATGTCGGCTGACACACTGTTCGAACTCGGCATGATGTATTCCGCCGGTCGTGATTGTGATCCGGATATGATCAAGGCGCACAAGTGGTTCAATCTCGCTGCCCTACGTGGGAACGAGGAAGCTCGCTTCTTTCGCACCGAGGTCGCCCGCGAAATGTCACGGCGCGAAATTCTCGAAGCACAGCGCAAGGCGCGCGAGTGGTTGAAGCGGCACTAGTCGATTTTTCTCCGCCGCGAAGATCAGCAGGACTGAAAGAGTGACGTCACGCAGCGCCAACCCGTTTTGGCCGCGTCACTGACGGTTTCACCAATCGTCTGGCTTGTGTCCTTCAGCGTCTTGCCCGTTTTCTTCGTGGCATCGGAGACCGCATCGCCTGCCTGCTTGAGCTGACGGCCGGTTGACGTGACCGCGCGATCCGTCGCTTCGATCAGCGTCTTCGGTGGAGCTGTTGTGTCCGCTGGTTCCACGGGCTCTGCATCGGCATTGTCCGTCGGCGTCTCCGCGGCAGTCACCGGCCCCGTATAAGCGAGCGTCACAGACTGGCCGTCGCAGGACGCCCCTTGGGCGCGCACGATCAAACAGCGCGCATGCCCGTTCGCCTGCGCCAGTTCGCCGGCACAGAAAATCTGCGGGGATTGCGCCATGACACCCTGCTCAGGCGGCAGCACCTCACACCGATAGACGGCGGGGGGCGATTGGCACGTGATGCAGGAGACAACGGGGTCCTGCGCCGTTGTGCCCGTTGACGATAGCGCAACGGAAGCACTGCACACCACGCCGACCGCAATCACGCGACGGCCACCGCCGATCCATCCAGACATCACCAACAACTCATCCCAGCGTCGTTCCGTGCGTGGTCATCCGCTCGTTACGGCAGCCCGTTTGTAACGTGCGTCCGATACGGCGGCCGCTGCTGCAAGCGCTCGTAATACGCCGTCACACTCGGAAGCTCAGGCCGCGCGATATCAAGCGCAAACCAGCGATGGACGTACATGCCCGCCGCAAGATCAGCCGCCGAAAAACTGTCCCCTATGATGTAGCCGCCAGTTCGCTCAAGCTGGGCATCCAGCACACCGAGAAACTTGCTCGCCTCGGCGAGGGCGAGGCTCTGGTGCTCCATCGTATTCAGCGGCGGCAGGTTCAATTCACCACCCATGAACAGCACACGGAACGGTCGCGTCATTTCCGACGATTGCCAGTCCATCCATTGCTCGATGCGTGCAAGCGCCTGCGGCTCGCGCGGCAGGAAGTCGGTGTTGTCCGCCTTGCGGCAAAGGTAGCGAATGATCGCGTTGGACTCGCCAAGCACGAAGTCGCCGTCCTTCAATGCCGGCACCAGCCCGGCGGGATTGATCGCGAGATATGCGTCGGTATCGGTCGCCGCAAACCCGCGCCCGTAGTCCAGCCGCTCGAACGGCAGTTCCAATTCATCGAGCGTCCAGAGCACCTTGCGGACATTGCTCGAGTTCGCGCGACCATAAAGTGTCAACATGAGGAGGTTCCGGGTGAGCACCGGATGCGGTGCTGTGCGGCGCCGTCGCCGATGCGCGGCAGATAGCCCGCAGTTTTTATGACCCGGCTGGCGGAAACGCAATGCAGCACACAGCGTGCTTTTGACGACGCGTCACGGGCGGGGGCTCGGAGATGGGCACAGACAAGTCCTGCGCCGCACGATAAGCACATCGGCGAGAGCCCCCCGGAACAGTGATCCGTCACACCATGCCACGCGCCACGCTGACGTCCGCGCTTGCAACCATGATCGCGCCGCACGCCTTCATCGTTGCGGCCGGCATCGCCTTTCCCGTGCTCGCCCCGCTCGCGGCACCCGACATTGGCTTCGACCGTGCGTACGTCGGTCTGTTCTCCGCGGCCAACTTCGGCGTCGCCGGTATCGCCGTGCTCTTTGGCGCATTGTTCGTGGACCGGGTCGGTCCGATCCGTGCCATGCAATTTTGCGCAATCTCGGGCGTTCTCGCGCTCGTGACGATCACAACAGGGCAGCTCTGGCTCCTGCCGCTGGCGGCGCTCTTTGCCGGGCTCGGCTATGCACCGCCCAACCCCGCGAGTTCGCCCCTGTTGCTGGCACTGGCCCCGCCTGAACGCCGCTCCTCGATTTTTTCTCTCAAGCAAGTGAGTGTGCCACTCGGCGGCGCGGTGGCCGGGTTTCTGTTGCCGCCACTCGCCGCCGTCATCGGCTGGCAAGGCGCGCTCTGGGCTCTCGCAACAATCGGCCTCGTGATCGCCTGCGCCATCGCGCCGTGGCGAAGTCCGTTCGACACCATCACACAGGATGCGGCGAGCGGCACACCCGGCGCCAACGCGCCGCATCATGCGTTCAAGGCATTGCTGCGTGCGCCGCGTCTGCGGGCCATCGGTGCCATGTGCTTCGGGTTCGCCGCACTGCAATACACCTTCTCCAGCGTCTTCGTGGTCTTCCTCGTCACCCGCGCGAAACTCGACGTGGTCGATGCGGGGGCACTCCTCGGCCTCGGCTTGTTTGTCTCCATTTTCATGCGGGTGGTCTGGGGGCTGCTCGCGGATCGCCTCGGCGACGCCGCCGTGCTGCTCATCCTGGGCGTCGTCATGGCAGGCGCCGCGTTCACGAGCGTGATCGTCACGTCGCAGTGGAGTTTTTATGCGCTTGGCTTGCTCGCGATGGTCTTTGCCGGCGCAGCCTACTCGTGGAACGGCGTTTTCCTCGCCGCCGTCGCGACCGTCGCGGGGCCGGAGCGCATCGCCGACGCGACCTCATCCACCATGAGCCTCGTTTTCGCCGGTGGTCTCAGCGGCCCGCTGATTTACTCTCTCATCGTCTGGCTCACCGGCGACGTCGGCCTCGGCTTCGGCGTGCTGGGGTTACTCGCGCTCAGCGTCGGCGTCTGGGTGAGTTGGGTTTTGGCGCGGGGGGCGGCTGCGCGAACTCCTCCGTCGAACAACGTGTAGTCTTTCGTGCAAGGAACCAATCAGCGTTCATCAATCGTCATGGCTACTCTCCAGGTTCAAGGACACCTTATCCCGGTGTCCAAAAATCTCGCAGCAGCTCGTTTTAGCCGGAAAGGATGAGGCGATTGCGGGTATCACTCCCGATCCCGCTTATGCCGCCGCATCCCGTCAAACTCCGGCAGCCACACTTCACGCCGCTCGGTCCAGAGCTCATATGTTGGGCGGAACTGATCCGGCGCGTCGAGACTGCCGAGGTGCACCTCAATCTCTCCCGGCGACGTCGAGTAGACCGACGATCCGCAACGCGGACAGAAGTATCGTCCCTCGTAAGACGCGACCTCGCCGGTCACCGTAACCTGATCCTCGGCATACACGGCAGAGGCGTGAAAAAACGCCCCATGATGCTTGCGGCAGTCCATGCAGTGGCACACGCCAACCCGCAGCGGCGCTCCCGCCGCGACGAGCCGCACGTCGCCGCACAGGCATCCGCCTTGAACGCGGGTCATGAGTACTGCCAGGCCCAGGCGATCGCGAGCTTCACAGCGATCCCGAGAACCAGCATCGTGATCGCCCACGCCCAGGTCGGGCGCTTTGGCGGCTCGCTCACCACCTCACAGCTTTCGGATGCGGAAGTGCAGCCCATCCTTTGGCGTGAGCGTCACAGTCGGGAAGATCGGCGCGGGGACGGGGCCCACATACTCCGGCTCGAACTTGCGGAGCAACATCGCGAGCGCCAGCGCGTTCTCGAGCTGGGAAAGCGCTCCGCCGATGCACGAGCGTTTCCCCGCAGCAAACGGCAGGTAGGAATACTTCGCCCGCGCCTTCATCCGCTCTTTTGAAAACCGCTCGGGACGGAACTCGTATGGTTCGTTCCAGTACTCCGGATTGTGGTGCACGGCGTAGGAGCACATCGCGATCGTATCACCCGGCGCGATCTTCACGCCGTCAATCTCGTCCTCCGCTGCAGCCTCGCGAATAAACGTCCAGATCGGAGGATAAAGTCGCATCGTCTCCTGGATCACCATCCGCGTGTAGGTCAGGTTCTGCGCGGCTTCCCAATCCGGCTCACCGTCCTCGCCGCACAGTGCGATCGCTTCCGCGCGCACCTTTTCCTTCACTTCAGGGTTCTGGGAGAGGAGGTAAAGACACCACGCCAGAGTGAGTGCGGTCGTCTCGGTGCCGGCCCAGAGATACTGCTTCATCTCGTCGACCACTTGCTGATGATCGAAATCGGGAAAATCCGGATCAGCCTCGGCGTCCGTCATCATCGTGAGCAAGGTCGACATCCGCCCGTCGACGGACGCAGCACCGATCACCTTGTCGGGCGTTTCTGCCCACGTCTTCATGGCGTCTGCGGCCGTCGTATCAGAGGTTGAAAAATCACTCTCGTGCTGGCTTGCCGTGCGGATGGCCTTGTGGTTCTGCACATCGGTGTAGGTTTTCACGCAACCGAAAACGAAATGCGGATTGAACGGCATCTCGCGATCGAACAGCGCACGGCAAATCATGTCCGCAGCCAGCGTCCAGGTCTCCTCGACCATCTCCACAGTTTCACCGCTTTCGGCGAGCGCTTCCCAGCGCGCCGCCTTGCCGCGCAGGCTGTCGAGCAGGAACGGCAGATACTCTTCAAATTTCTTCGGGTGAAACGCGGCCTGTTGTGGCGTGCGGATTTTTTGCCAGAGCGCACCGTCGATCGTGATCATCGACTTGCCGAAGATCGGCCGCAGCCCGTCGAAATATTTCTCGTAGATGTCGGCGTGGGTGACCATCACCCGTTTGAAGTGATCGGGCTTGGAGAGAAAAATGATTTTTCGGTCCGCCAGCCGAAGCGGGATCGCCTGACCATACTTTTCGCACATCCGTACAATGGTCTGCATCGGATTGTCGGGTGATTTGAGCAGCGGGAGCAGGGTGAACCAGACACTGTCCGCCTCGCCGAGCCCCTGCGCATGCGCGGGCGTGGCCGCTGCGGCTGCAACGTTTGAGTGTGCACTCATCGGAAAGTCCATCTCCAGGGCGCCGGGTGAGCGGCAAGGGGCGTTGCGCCGCGGCAGGCCAGGCGACGCACGGGCACGCCTGTCGATACCACCGGCGCGCAATTTGTGTCCACACGCGGGCGGTGAGGGTTAACCAGCGCGTCGATGCCGCAGATCCGTTCAGGATCGCGGCGGCGAGTAGAGCGCGCGTTCGGCAGGTTGCGTTCCGTCTCCGTGGTGCACGACCCGCTCGTCAACAACCTCGACCTTGCCCCGCGCGACGCGCGCAAGCGCAAGCGGATACAGCTCGTGCTCGGCCTGCAGCACGCGGGCTGCAAGCGTCCTCGCGTCATCGTCAGCAAGAACGGGCACGGCGGCCTGCGCAATGATCGGTCCTGCATCCATTTCCGTGCGCACGAAGTGCACCGTCGCACCCGTGATCCGCGTCCCATCGGCGATCACGCGCTCATATGAGCGCG
>JBCAXC010000125.1:0-6648 GCA_038534255.1 Pseudomonadota bacterium | reverse complement strand
AGAGGATGCGGCGGCATGACGGTCATCCGGCTTGCGCTTCAATCGCTTGCGAGTACATGGTCGTGTGACACCATTAACAGTGTCGCACCGACTGCCCGCACCTCCTCAAACACGAGGCGGAGGAAATCATCCCGTCGCCCGGCATCAAGCGCGGACGTCGGCTCATCGGCAATCACGATTTCCGGCTGGCCAATCAGGGCACGCGCCACCGCGACCCGCTGCTGCTGCCCGACGCTGATCCCTGATGCGCGCGCAGCACGCGCTTCCTGCCCGTCGATCCCGAGGCGTTCCAGCAGACGCACGGCTTCGCTGACCACGTCGCCATCGGCGCTTGCCCGCGCCCGACGCTGCGGAGCAAAATTGAGCGGCAGTGTCACATTGTCGACCAGACTGCCGTACGGGAGGAGATTAAACATCTGGAACACGATGCCGAGATGCTCGGCACGAAACCGGTCCCGTCGCATCGCGGAGAGCGCAGCGAGATCGGTTCCAAGCACGTTGACTTGCCCGGCCTGTGGCGAGGCGATGCCGCAGAGCAGGCTCAGGAGCGTAGATTTGCCGCTTCCCGATGGCCCGAGGAGCAGGACGGCCTCACCACGCGCGATCTGCAATGTGCCGATACGGAGGGAGAAGGCGCGTCCGTCTCCCCAGGAGAACGCAACGTTGCTGAACGACACGGCAGTGCTTTGCCCGCCATGTCGTCCACCGGTTTCCGATCCATCCATCGCGTCGTCCTGTGACGCCGTCTGACACCCGTAGAGAGTTTAGGACGGACGCATCGCAAGCGACACTGATTTCGGCGTCAGCGTTTGCTGGTACTGCCCGGCCGGACCGACAATTGATGCCTTCACCTCCTCCGCGCGTGGGAAGTGCTTGAAGAGATTGACCGTCAACGTGTCGAGATTGTCCGGCGCTGCGCAGGTGAACGCATAATCGGCGTGAAACTCGTTGTGGCCGTCATCCGCCGCTTCGGCTTTCTTGTCGTGGTCATGCCCATGGTCGTGATCATGGTCATGATCGTCCTGTTTGGCAGTTTTTTTCTTCTTCCCGTGATCATGGTCGTGGTCATGATCGTGACCGCCTGTCTTCTTGGCCTTTTTCTTCTTTCCGTGATCGTGATCGTCATGGTCCGCATGGTCGTCATGGTCATGACCGTCATGATCATCGCCACCTTCGATCTCGACACTGGCCTTGGTCAGCTTACACTTGGCGGCGGCAGGGATGACAAAGATCTTGTCCTGCGCGCCCAACGTCTTTTTGGCCTTTGTGACCGCAGCCTTCTCAGCTGAACTCCGCGCCTCACGCTCGAACCCGACCGCATCAGCGCCTGGCATCCGCAGAGAGACAACCATCTGCTTGCCATCAATCGCGATATCGAGCGCGCTCTGGCCATGCACGTGTGCATCCAGTGAGTCCGCAGCAGACGCGGCCCCGGCAGCGAGACCGGCAACGGCAAGACCCAGTGCCAGCGCAGTCACGCGCAGCGGGCGACCGCGCCCGGAATGAAGGGGGTGAAGCATCGAGAAGTCTCCAGGAAGAGGTCAATGGGACGGCGCGTTCAGCAAATCCGTCTGAACGATAGCGTAATAATATAACAATGTGCCTGAAATGAAACCGTGGCAGACCGAGCGCACTGACACTCCAAGTCCGCGGGCGGCCGACAAGATACACTCGACGCGCGATCGAGAATCATTTTTCCCTCACTGCGGGTGGGTCCTCGAACGCAAGCTGGTCGGCGTGTAGCTGGTTGGCGCGCGTCCCAGCAGGTCGCCGCACCCCATGCCTCCTTTCGCCCGCACCCTCCGGCGCGTCACCATCGCTGTCCTCGTGGTTACTGCGCTCGCGACCGCCCCGTCTCGGCAAGGCGCCGCCCACACCAACAACTTCCTGACGGTCGACAGTTTTGCGCCGGACAACGGTCCCGCCGGAACGACGACGGTGATCGATTTCACCTACTCCATCTTTCATGTCGGGCACGCACCCGCCATCAACAACGAGTGGCGCGTGCTGCTCGACGGCGCCGTGGTTGCCAGCGGCACGAACGTGCATCCGAACACCGGCTCCGGCAACGAGACCTACAACGAGATCGTGAACGTCACGATCCCGCCCGGTTCTCCGCCCGGCGACTACACGATCACAATCCAGACGCTGCACTCACCGGGCGGCCAGCAGGGCTGCAACTTCAACGTCAACAATGCGTGCAGACGACAGGCGACGCTCACCTTCACGATCCCCGATGAGAGTGACATGAGCCCGGATCTCTCCAACTTGCCAAGCATCGCGATTGTCGGCACGCCCTACTCAGGCACCGTCAGCTGCACCAACGCCGGCCCGTCACCGGCCACCAACGCGACATGCGATGTCACCGGACTGCCCGCTGGTATCGCTGTTACCGGTTGCGCGCCGACACCCCCGACAACCGTCGCCGTCGGCGCATCAATCGTCTGCTCGATCTCCGGCACACCAACCTCCGTCGTCGCCACAACCGCAACGGCCACCACCGGCGCTGACAACGATACCAACGGAGGAACAGGTACAGGCGGTAACAACCAGATGAGCGAGATGATCGACACTGCCGCACTTGAGACGACCAAGACAGCAAGCGTGACGACCGCCAACGGCAACAGCGCGACGCTCGTCGATGTCGGTGACACGGTGAGCTACACGATCACCATCGCAAACCTCGGATCAGCAACCCTGACAGGCGTCGGCATCACCGACACACTCACCCGTCTTGGCGGCGGCGGCTTGACGCTCACAAGCGGCCCGACTTTCAGCTCCAACAGCGGTGGATCATCAGCCGGCACGTTGAGCGGAGGAGAAATCGCGACATTCACTGCCAGCTATACACTCGTGCAGGCCGACGTTGACGCCGGTGGTGTCAGCAACACAGCCACCGGGACGGCCACCGCACCGGGCGGTCCGGCCAACAACGTCAGCGATGTGTCCGACGACGGCGATAATGGGGATGGAAATCAAATCGACGACCCGACCGTCACGACGATCACGCCAACACCACAGCTCAGCATCACGAAGCTCGCCGATGACGATACCGAACGTGGCGCGGGTGAGACGATCATCTACACCTATGACGTGACCAACACCGGCAACGTCACCATCGCAGGCGTCAGCGTCAGCGACGTACACAACGGCTCCGGCCCACCCCCGACACCGTCCGGCGAAACACTTCAGAGCGATGTCGCGCCAACCGGCGATTCCGTCGATGGCGGTGTCAACGCCTCATGGGACAGCCTCGCCCCCGGCGACACAGTCCGCTTTACCGGGTCCTACATCGTGACACAGCAGGACGTCGATACACTCCAGTAAGACCAGCAGGCCGACGGTCTCGCAACCTGATTTTACCTCTCATCGGCTGGTTGTGGATCGTGGCCCTGCCCCTTGTCGGCACCGCCCTCGCCGGTTTCGGCCCACTCCGCAGCATCTGGCACCGCATGCGCAGCGCCGTCGCGTGAGACACGGGCCTGCGATCAAGCTGGCGTTGGTAACGGAGCAGGGCTCTGCCCGCTAAATGCCCACCGTACGATGAACACGGCCATCCAGAACGACACCCCTGCAGCAATAACAAGTCAAGGCAAGAAGACGGAGTGAACGAGTCACTCCGTCCTGTAGGGACAGCACTAAGGTAAGAGCCGTTTCTCAGCCGCCCAGCTTGTCTTGTGTTTTGGTGTCGAAGTCGCTGGCGTCATGCCGCTCGTGAAGCTGATGGGCTGGATCGCCAAACGTCCGGTTGACCTTGCGACCGCGCTGCACCGGCTCACGTACCGCAATTTCGTCCGTCCAACGCCGCACGTTCGTATACTCGTGCACGGAGAGAAATTCGCCGGCGTCGTAGAGCAAGCCCTTCGTCAGCGCGCCATACCACGGCCAGATCGCCATGTCGGCAATCGTATACATGTCGCCAGCAAAGTACTGATGGTCCGCGAGATGGCGTTCCATGACATCGAGCTGGCGTTTTGTCTCCATCGCAAAGCGGTTGATCGCGTATTCGAACTTCTCCGGCGCGTAGGCGTAAAAGTGCCCAAACCCACCACCGAGGTACGGCGCACTGCCCATCTGCCAGAACAGCCAGTTGAACATTTCTGTCCGCGCACGCGCGTCGTCCGGAATGAAAGCACCAAATTTCTCCGCGAGATAAAGCAGGATCGATCCGGATTCGAACACACGCGTCGGCGGCGTGGTCGTATGGTCCATCAGCGCCGGGATTTTCGAGTTCGGATTGACCTCGACAAACCCGCTGCCAAACTGATCGCCATCGCCAATGCGGATGAGCCAGGCATCATACTCCGCGCCTTCATGACCGGCCGCCAGAAGCTCTTCCAGCATCACGGTCACCTTCACACCGTTCGGCGTGCCGAGCGAGTAAAGCTGCAGCGGATGCTCGCCGACGGGCAACTCTTTCTCATGTGTCGCACCGGCAATTGGCCGGTTGGTACTGGCAAATTTTCCTCCGCTATCCTGATCCCAGGTCCAGACGGCAGGCGGCGTATAAGTCGAAGCGTCGGTCATGCGTGTTCCATGAAACTGAGGGTGATAGCAGCGCCCGCTGCAAACGCGGGTACTGTCGCGTCGATGCCGCGTTCTACGCGCTTAGCGATCAAACGCCAACGCACGATACCGCCGCTACATTGCCGACCAGCGAAACCACGGGGTCTGGACACAGAAGACTTCAACGGAAATGACTGCCTCCATGAGCATGTCATCAGACCGCTTCGCGCACCCACCCACCGGGGGCAATACGCGCCTGCCAAGCGAAGCGGACGTCGTGATCGTCGGCGGAGGCATCATCGGCCTCATGACGGCCTGGCACCTCGCCCGGGCGGGTGAACGTGTTGTGCTGCTCGAAAAAGGGCGCATCGCGCGCGAGCAATCCGGACTCAACCTCGGATACTGCCGCTCGATTGGCCGCAAGGACCCGGAAATCCCACTGCTACGCCGCAGCATCGAACTCTGGTCGCACCTGCAAAAGACGATCGGCCACGATCTCGGCTTCCGCAATCCTGGCCTCATCGCGCTCGCCGCGTCGCGGCGTGAGGAGGACGATCTTGCGGCGTGGCGCGACACGGCGCGACGTCGCCAGCACCATGTCGCACAGCTCGACAGCGACGCGATTGCCGCGCGGCTGCCGCACCTCGCGACGCGTTATCAATCTGCGCTCTTTGCATCTGATGAGGGTTGGGCAGAGCCACAGCGTGCCGCGCCCGCAATCGCGCAGGCGCTCTTGGAAACATCCGCCACGATCGTCGAAAACTGTCCGGCCCGCGCGCTCATCATGGACAAAAATGCCGTCCGCGGCGTCCGCACGCCCCGCGGCGCAGTCCACGCGACCCGTGTGCTGATCGCAGCCGGCGCGTGGTCCACCACGCTGGCGGAACGCCACGGGATCACCCTCTATCAGCTGAGTGTCCGCGGATCGGCCGCACGACTGGCGGACGACGCGCCACGTGTCACCGACATTCCAATCGTCAGCGACGCCTATTATCTCCGTCCCTGCGTCGGTGGCGGGTTTGCGTTTGGTCGCGCCGGCACTCCGATCGTGCCGGTGACCCGCAATGTGCTGCGCTGGATGCCCAGGTTTCGTGCGCACATCTGGCAGAATCGCAGTCGTCTGAAACCGCAAATCACCGCGGAGACGTGGCACTCATTCACAGCGCCACGAACCTGGCCGGACGACGCCCTTGCGCCATTTGAAGGCGTGACCTTACGGGGAGCGCCCGTCGATCATCGCACGCTCGCGCGCGCACACGCTGCAATTCTGAGAGACTTTCCTGCGCTGGCCGAAACACCGATCGTCGAGACATGGTCTGGAACGATCGATGTAACGCCAGACGCACTGCCCATAATCGACGCCTTGCCAGATCATCTCGGTCTGTTCTTAGCCACCGGGTTCTCCGGCCATGGCTTTGGGATCGCACCGGCAGCCGGAGAATTGACGGCTGACCTTTTGCGCGGCGCGGCACCCGGCATTGATCCCGCGCCATTCAGCATGACACGGTTCAACGCCAAACCCTGACGATCCCGTATTAGTTCGCGTTGGTCGTCTTGGAGCGCTTGGTCGACGTCTGGCGGTCACGCGGCTTCTCGCGATAAATCTCCAGCGCATTCTGCGCTTTGCGCGCATCCGTGCCTTGCGTGGTTTTCGAAGCATGGTGCGGCCACGGATCGATTGTGTTGACCACGGCGTTCCCCCGCATCGCGCTGCCCGCCGTCAATTCCAGCGTGTCGCGATTGTTGAGATAGTCTTGGCGACAGCCGGCCAGGGAAACGGCTGTGATCGCAACGACCGTGAGCGGCGCTGACATGCGTCGCAGCGTGATTGGTTTCCGGCCGCTCATCGCACGTCCCCCCCGAAATCAAGATTGAGAATATGGCCATGCGACTTTTGCTGGACGCGCGCCACCCGTCTTTCGCGGCGCGTATTGCGAATGGGCAACTCCTGCCGCCCACCGAGGAAAAACTCCGCATCGTTTGACGGACGCACAAGGTCCGTCGGCGCCGCAAGATGCTCGCCCACCGTCGCCGGTCGCACGAGACGTGGCGTCACGATGATCACGAGGTCGGTCTCGTTTTTCGCATACTCCGCACTTTTGAAAAGGGTCCCGAGAACAGGAACGCTGCCGATCCACGGCA
>JBCAXC010000124.1:0-6698 GCA_038534255.1 Pseudomonadota bacterium | reverse complement strand
TCATGGCTCACCGGCCGCACGTTGATCCCGAGCTGCGCAAACACCGTGGTCGCCGTCATGTAGGTGCCGGAGCCTTTGACGCCGAAGTTCACCGCCTTGCCCTCAAGGTCGCGGATGTCGCGCACCTCACGCCCGCCGACGAGATGAAACTCTTCATTGTAGAGCTTGGTGATGTAGTGGATGCGCCCGGCGATGTTGCGGTGCAGCCCCTCGCGTTTGATGTACGCCAGCACGTCAGATTGCACGATGCCGACATCGACCCCTTTCAGGTACAGAATGTCGGTGATGTTCTGAACCGATCCCTGCCCAACGATCGGCAATATCCGCAGCGCATCCTCGCTGTTCAGAACTGCCGCGAGATCACTGGCGATGCGAATATACGTCCCCCCGATTCCCCCCGAGATCAGCCCGACACGCCCTGAGTTCACGCGCGTCGAGAGCGATGGCGTGCGCGCTGCGGGGCGTTTCGCTGGGCGTGCCTTCTTGCGCTTGTTGGCCGCAATGCGAACGCGGGAGCGCACCGACTTCCGGCGCGATGCCGTCTTCGGTTTCAACCCGGAGCGCGATCGTCCGCGCGTCGCGTTGGACGGGCGTGCCGCTGCCCTGCCGGACTTGCGTTTGGCAGGCTTCCCGCTTGGCACCGGTTTGATGCCCGGCCCGAAACGCGGTGTCGGGTCATGTTCAGCACGGGTTGATTGCGCTGTTTGGAACGCGGCCTGCGCACCATCATGCCGGCCGTCGAACACCGCAAAAAAGAGAAGAAAAAGGCCCCAGACGACGTGGGTGCATGGTCGTGACATTCGGGTACGCACGAAGAACCCTCCCGAGATCGACGGCAGGCAAAGCCGTGCCGCAACGCGAACACTGATGCGTTTGTCGGTGAGGTGGCGTGGGTCTGGAAACAGGTCCAGAACCAGCTCGGAAGGCGCAGCCCAGCGCCGGTGTGCGGTCCCCCGCAACGGTCGCCCATTCCGCTCGAACACACCGTCCGGCAAATGCGCGTCTCATGTCAGACCCAGTCCCCACCAGCCCTGACGGGTTTGCATATCTCTTCACAAGTGTGGCGGGAATGTGGGTTGGTCGTCACAATGGAAGAAAAATCATCGGTGCAGATTGCAGCGCGCCGTTCGGCTGTGGCCGACGCGTTTGCGTCGTGATCTTGAATGAGCCCGCGACGTTGCGTGCCAGCTCTGTTATGCTCACGAACCGGTTTTTTCCGCGGGAGATTTTTTCAAGATGACGACCCCGCTTCGCGAGCCGGACGCCGCAGACCCGGCGCGCCCACCCACCGATGGCGTTGCGGCGCGTGCGATGGAAAACGCCTATCTCCTGCTCACGCTGACACCGCTCTTCTGGGCCGGAAATTTTATCGTAGGCAAGTGGGTCGCCGGCGATGTACCGCCCTTCGCGCTCGGCACGCTGCGCTGGGTCGTTGCCGCTGCGATCCTGGCTCCGTTCGCGTGGCCGCATCTGCGCAAGGACTGGCCCCGCGTCCGGCATCATCTGGGCATCATCGCCCTTCTCGGCCTGCTTGGGCCGACGCTCTTCAACACCATCGCGTATGTCGGGCTGAACAGCACGACAGCGTTGAATGGGCTTATCATGCAGTCGGCAGCGCCGATCCTCATCGTCACGTCTTCCTTTCTGATTTTCCGCGATCGACTTGCAATTGTCCAAGCACTCGGGATTGCGATCTCCATGGCGGGGGTGGTGGTCGTGGTCACGCGAGGCGCGTTGGAGACGCTGCTCGCTCTCGCGTTCAACGTTGGCGATCTCATCATCCTTGCGGGGTTCGTCAGCTGGTCACTCTACACGGTTTTTCTCCGCTATCGCCCTGATGTGCACTGGCTGACGTTTGCCTTCCTGCTGGCGGTGGCCGGTGTCATCCTCAACGTGCCGATGTGGGTCGTCGAGCATGTCGCCTTCGCCCCCTTCGCCTGGTCATGGAAAGGCATCATCGCCGTGCTCTACGTTGCGATTTTTCCATCTATCATTTCCTACAATCTGTACAATAGGGGCGTGCAGTTGATTGGCGCAAACCGCGCCGGAGTTTTTCTCCACTTGGTGCCGTTGTTTGGTAGCGTCATGGCGATCGGGCTGTTGGGCGAACAACTCGAAACCTATCACCTCACTGGTTTCGCACTCATCATCGCCGGTGTCGTCATGGCCGCGCGCAAGGCATGAACGAGCGAGTCACGTCTGATTGAGGCCAAGCTCTTTCTGCAGTTTCTTCGTCAGATTGAGGGACGCCAGCCGGTAGCTTTCGCGCAGGTATGCCTCCAACCCGTCATCGTCGAGACTGGCCCGTGATGTCCGCTGGATCCATTTCATACCGCGTGATGCGAGATAGGGCGCCGGGCGGCAGCCCTCTTGTTCACGCAGGAGATCGTAGCTGATCGAAGAACACTTGAACGTGACGGATAAAAACGCATCCACCTCCGCGTGGGCCGCGTCATCCGTGTTCCACCCGCCAATCGCAAACACTTTGCCGCCAATCTTCCAGACATCGGCGTTGCCCCACTGCCGCACGTGCGTCGCGTGCGGCAGTGCCCTGCAGAAGGCGTTGTAGTGCGCGGGCGTCATCGTGCGCAGGAGCGAGCGATACGTCGCCGCAAGGATGCGGGTGGCTGCGGCGCCGGCGTCCATCCCTTGCAGAGCGTTGCCGCGCGGCCTTCGCTGGCATCCTCAGTCGCCTTCGCAAAACAATAGAGCCCGCGACCATCCTTCTGCGGCGTGAAGCGCAACCCCTCCGCTTTCGGCGTGCCACGCGATTGCGGCAGTTTGCCCGCCAGATAGTTGAGCGCATGCACGCGCGCTGTGCTTGCCGCGGGCGCGAGGCGTGTGACCGCAATATGCGTTTGCGTCACGGGCAGAACCTCGACCGCCAGCGGCGTCACCAAACCGGCGTCAGAACGCTTCAGGTGAATGCGGGCGACGAGGCCATAGTCTTTGCAAATGCCCTTGCGTGTCATGTTTGCGGTGCCGTGGTGGATGAAATTCCCCAGCCCGTAGAACACGAGCGCATTGCCGACGCGCTCCACCGCCCGCACAACATGGGCATGGTGTCCGATCACGAGATCAATCGCGCCATCCCGCGCAGCCCGCCGCCTCCAGTCCTTGATCTGCCGCGCATCCGTCCGCACCTGCCCTTCCACCCCGTAGTGGATCGAAAGCATGCGGTAGTCCGCCGCCGTCCCGCGCAACCGTGTCAGCGCTGTGCGAAAGTCCGCGTCGAAACGATAGGCGAGCTGACCCGGTTTATTGTCCCCCGCGCGATGGCGGGCCAGATTGTTCGTCGCGATCCCGAGCGCACCGAACGCAAAGTCCACACCTTTGATGCGCGTTTTGGCAACGGCAGCCGCCGCGTCGCGATCCTCCCCAATCCCCGCGACGAGTCGCGTCGGATCACCGGGTAGCGCCGCGACATGCTTCAGCGTTTCCCGCAGTCCGGCTGGCCCGTAGTCCATCGAATGATTGTTCGCGAGCGAAAGGACGTTGAACCCGGCATCCACAAGTGCCCGCAAACCATTCGGATGCGTGCGGAAGTTGAACGGACCGCGCTGCCCTTTCGTGTCACGCCGGAGATTATTGCGGTCCGTGACGACCGTCTCGATGTTCGTGAAATTGAGATCTCCATCGATCTCCTTCCCGATACCCGCCAGCGCGTCCCTGAACGGCGGTCGCTTGCCATACTTCAGGACACCCTTCGGATGCACCGGCGAATGATTGCGGCTGAAACCGGTGTCGCCGGTCAGCACAATGACGATCTCCTCAGCGCTGGCAGAAGTTGAAAGCGCCATGAGTAGCGACGCGACCATGGCGCCGAACGCGACTGTGCAACGCGAAAGTCTAGCGCTACGCATAGCGATCCCCCTCGAGCAATTGATCAACAATTCGGTGAATGAGCCTGGTCTCATGATGCGTCCGCGCAAACAACGTGCGCAGCTCCGCCATCGTGACGTCCGCCGAGAAGTCATCGAGAAACGCATCAGTTCCCTCAGCTGAAATGAGAAAGGCGGACCCGTGAAATGCCGCAAGGATCTTTTTCGTGCCCAGTACATCCGGCAGCTTGAGAAAATTCTCCACAAACCGCGGGTTGATCAACTCAAGCGCCTCTCGCGCATTCTCCGCGTACACCTCATAGCGCTCCTCAAACGCATCGTGTGGGATAGCGACGCGCGAGCCAGGCGTCATCCAGCCGGACACCGTGTTGAAAAAGCCCAGCCACTGCCCCCGGTCCGCCGCGATGATCACCGGTCCCGAAGTGAGCGCCCGTGGCAAGCTGATCCGCACGAGCAGTCCCTCAAAGACAGTGCGCGTCTTGTTGCTTGATCCGCGTTTCCTCAACGTCGCTTCGACGAGGTCAAACGAACAGCCGCGATGCGTGCCGCGGAGCAGGTCCTCGAATGTGGCAGATGAGTGATCCGGGACGACATGGGCCTTCTCAAAAGCAGACACATCGAACCCGCTGTCGGTCACGCTGCGGCTGTAGGAGATCTCCCCGACATGCGTGCAGATCGCATCCATCACAGCCTGGCGTTGGTGACCCTCGAACGTGCCGAGCGGGCTGCCCGCCCAGACGGCGAGGCCAAGGCCGAAAATGAAGCCGAGAAAGATAAATCCGACAAATCCAGAGTCAAAAAAGGAGCCAATCGCACCCCCGATCGCCGCTCCGAAAGCTGTGCCGAAGATCGCAGGCCACTTCCGCTTTGCACTTTCAGCGACGGCCTCAAGTCGGTGCTGCTCAAGTCGGGTAAGTTCCGGCACGACATGGCGGTCAAAGGCGCGCGCAAGATCGATGTCGTCAGTTTCCATGCGGAACTCCTCGACCGGTGAACGCGCGGGCATTTCTGCAACGTCCCGACGCGCACCCCGCAGTCAAAATGCGTCGCGCTGGACACGCACACGTGGCGCTTCGAAACGCGATCCCTTGACAGGCGAAAAGGAACCGTCGCTTAACGTCCGAACGCAGTCCATCAGAGCGCCTGGTCCCATGAAAATCAACGGCAACGAAATCCGCCCCGGCAACGTTATCCAGCACAAGAACGGCCTTTGGGTCGCTGTGAAGACGAGCCACGTCAAACCGGGCAAGGGTCCGGCCTATGCGCAGGTCGAGCTGAAACACGTGACCGAGGGCACCAAGCTGAATGAGCGGTTTCGCGCCTCCGAGAATGTCGAGCGCGTCCGCCTAGAGCAGAACGAGTATCAGTATCTCTATGAGGAGGGCGACAATCTCGTCTTCATGCATCAGGAGAGCTACGAGCAGATCACGATCGCCAAGGACATGCTCGGCGAGCGCGCTGCGTTCCTGCAGGACGGCATGACGGTGACGGTCGAGAGTTTCGAGGAGATGCAAATCGGCGTCGCCCTTCCTGACCAGGTCACGCTGGAAGTGGTCGAGACCGAAGCGGTGGTCAAAGGCCAGACGGCGTCGTCCTCCTACAAGCCGGCCACGATGGACAACGGCGTGCGCGTGATGGTGCCGCCGTTTATTACAGCCGGAGAAAAAATCGTCGTCGATACGAACGAACTGATCTACCTGCGCCGCACGGGATGACCGGCCTGCCGGCAAGGCAGCGGGTTGAGGGCGGCGCGCCGGTCTCATGAAAATCACCGCAATCCGTGCAACGCCGATCAACGTCCCGCTCGATGCCCCCTACGTCTGGTCGTACGGCCGGTTTCCGGGCTTCACCCAGAGCATCATCGAGGTCGAAACCAGCGACGGCCTGACCGGTCTCGGTGAAGCGCCCGGCGCCGAGCCCGCGCGTCGCGTTAACGCAGGCTTTGCCACCCCGCTCATCGGCCGCGACGCCATCGACATCCAGGGCGCGGAACTGGCAGTTCTGCCAGACCATACCGGCGTGCAAAGCATCACCGACTTTGCCGCGTTGGCGACGTTCGGCGGCATCGAACTGGCGCTTTGGGATCTACGCGGAAAAGTCTGGCAACGCCCGCTAGTCGATCTGCTGGGCGGCGCCGTGCGCGACGCTATCGCGTTCTCGGACTACTTCACGTATCGCGACCGCGTCGGCCACGCAGGAGGCGAGGCGACCATCCGCGATGTCGTCGACTACTGTTTGCGTATGCGCGAGACGTACGGCTCGACGATCTTCGAAGGCAAGATGTCAGACCCAAATCCACGCGACGCGATCGCCATGTGCGAGGCGCTGCGCACCGCGCTCGGTGATGACGCGACGATCCGGGTGGATTCGAACGCTGCATACTCTGTCGCGACCGCCCGTATGATGGCGCCTGCGTTCGAAGCCTGCGGTATCGACAACTGGGAAGACCCGGTCGGCACGTACGAGGAAATGGCAGCGCTCCGACCGCACACGCGCCTCAGCCTGTCGAGCCACAACGTGGATGTTGCGAAAGCAGCAGCCTGTGGCGCCCCGGACGCCATCGTCTCCGGCATCGCGGGAAATGGCGGGATTCTGCGCACCCAACGCCTCGTCGCCGCCTGCGAGGCCCGACACATCGATTTCTGGTGCTACTCCGGCGACACAGGAATTCAGAGCGCGGCTTACATGCACCTCGCGGCGGCAACACCGCATATCCGTCGGCCCAGCCAATCGCTCTTTCACATGCGATCGCGATCCAGCGTGACGCCGAGGCCCGGTCCGGCTGGCACCGCATGGCGATTGTCTCTCAGGCGGTACGGGCCTTCCGCGATCACGTCCAGCGATTGCATGTGAAAG
>JBCAXC010000123.1:0-6706 GCA_038534255.1 Pseudomonadota bacterium | reverse complement strand
CCGCGTACACGTACGCGGTCGTCTTCGTTCTGGCTTACATCGGTACCCGGATCCTGCGCTTCGCGATCGTTAACGTACTGCTTGTGTGGTCGTTCTTCCCGATCCTCTGCGTCGCCGGCGCCTTTGCCAACGTGGTCGGGCAAGCCATGGGCTTCAGCTACCCGTTCGAGGTGCCGCTCGATGACATCGGTTTGGTGCAGACCGTACCCATCGAGGATTTTCTCTCCATGCTGCTGGTGACGTTTGCCGGCGTGCTGAGCGGCCTCGGCATCGTCTTCGGCGTCTTCCGCATCTGGGGCCATACGGGCGAAGTGAAAGCCTACTGAGCGGGGACGGGTCTGGTCAGCTTGTCGCGGTACAAGGCTGTCGGGCGAAATAGCGACCGCTTCACAGATGTGGTGTGGCGCCGCCACGCGGGCTACTCATCTTTATCCTCATCCCCGGCTTTGCTTGCCTTCGTCGATATCATAGGCGGCATACTCACCATCGTGTCTGTACAACTGATGGTGTTTCCCCATGACCTCATCCGTCGATGCCCCGCTGAACGCACCGGAAATAGCTGTTCCGGCAGACGCTGCCTCTGCTCCGTCGATTGCTGTTCCTGACGCCGTTGAGATCGAGGACTTCGGGCCATTCTCCGACATGGATGTTGAGCGGATCGAAATCGCGCCGCCGGAGGACGACGACAGCGACGACATCGTCCCTGAGATTGATCTCGACACGCGTCGCAGCATGCTGGCGGTCTGTCGTCAAAACCTCAGAGACCGCAAAGCGGCCCGCGATACGGGTGATCGCCCCGCCGGGCTCGGGTTCGGGATGTGGCTCGGGGACTTTTGCAACCAGGACACGGAGAGCGGCCTGCATCTCGCGGAAGAGCGCCTGCTTCACAGTGTGATGATGGGGCTGCCTTGCCGATTGCGGCGGACAAAGCCGGAGACGCGTGACGATCTGAGCGCGCTGACTGAGGAAGACCTCAAGAAAACGGCATGGAAGGAAAAGACGCCGGTTATCGTAAGGGGCACGTTTATCCGCTTCCTGATCCTCGGCATCGACGCGACCATCCCGCGGGTGGAACGCCTGACCCTCGTGGGCGCCTGGATCGACGGCGATATCGTGCTGGAGCACGGGCGCAATATCGGCGCGCTCCAGTTCCGCCATTGTCATATCGATGGGAACGTCTCCGTCGACCACGCGGAGATTGCGTCGCTCTCGCTCAAGGGGAGCGAGCTCGCCAAGCTCGACGGGCGCGGAACGAAGATATTGGGTCCGTTGGTGTTGAAGCAGGCGACGGTGCGGGATGGTGTTTTCCTAGATCAGTCCCACGTCCGCTCAACCATAGACATGACGGGCGCACATCTCTTTCCACGTGAAGGAACAGAAAACATCCGTGCGGTAAGTGCGGACAATGCACAAGTCGATGGAGATGTGTATTTCGGCGAAGCGTCACGTGTGTACGCCGATGCGGACTTTTTTGGCGCTCACATCGGGGGCATGCTTGCTCTATACGAGTGCGTTTTCCTGACTGACAAGCTAACGCACGGTGTTTCCAAGACGGCTGGTCTCCGCGCTAACTCTACCGTCATAGACGGCGGTTTTGGTGCTATTAAATCAAAGATCCAGTCTGGTGTATTTGTAACATCTTCGCGCATTTCCAGAATTGCCACGTTCAGCGCGACCATGGTTGGTGAATTCTCCGGTTATTGTGTCTCTTTCCGCAATTCTCGCATTGAGAGCGAGGTGGTTGTAAAAGATCGATGCTCATTCCATGGAACGTTTAACTTTGGTGATGTCGATCTGACCGGAGATTTTTCCGTCAGCCAGTGCGTCTTCAATGCGCAGGCGGAGGAGTGCACGAGGGTTGCATTTGATTTCCTTGGCACGAAGGTCGGCGGAAGTTTTTTTCTGATTAACGACTCGACAATTAATGGTGCGGCGCGCTTTTCCAATTCGACCTTTGGAAAAGATTTCGTCATACGAGATACGAAGCTCCACAATCGCTCTTTCAGTGCAATGGGCGTTGCGTTGCATGGTCTTGATGTCTCCGTGGACAGCGGTGTTGTGATAGGGCCAAATGTTGCGGCGGTAGGCGAAGTCTTGCTCCGAGGGCTCAAAACAGGCAGTCAGTTCTCCGTGATCTCCTCGCGATTTACCGCGCGAGAGGGTGGCGTGGCGCGTAACGCGCTGATTTGCGAGATGGTTGATGTCGGATCAATCCTCAACATATCTGGCTCCTCTGAGTTTGACGGGCTGGTATCGTTTGCAGGCGGCAGAGTTGGTAGCGAGTTCCAGATTTACAACTCACGTTTCGCTGCTGTGCGAGACGATGAAGTGCTTGATGCGCTTCGTTGCGTTGGGATGGAGATAAAATCTGGTGTCTTCATATCTCAAAAATCCGAGTTCAAAGGAGAGGTGGATTTTTCATCGACGGTCATTCACGAAGGTTTTGTCTTGAGTAATTCGAGAATCTGGAATCAGCGATACAATCTTTCTTCTGCCGCGCTGAACTTGTACAACTCAGAGATTGGCCGCGATCTCAATATTCACAGTGATGCTGTGTTGGAGGGCGCCTTGAATGCCAGCGGTTTGCAGGTGGATGGGTCTATTTATTTTAACAATATGATGATTTCCAATGGGCGTGAGGGCTACGCATCGATTGCATTTAGCCTTGTTGGGGCGCGGGTGAAGGGCAACGTTACGTTGTCGCCAAATGTGAAAGTTTCTGGCGGGTTGGATTTTACGAATCTGGGTATTGACCGTCAATTGAACCTTAACGGCATTTGCGTGGTTAATCAGACGGCCGACGGGAATGGAAAGGCTATCGACTGTGAGCGGATTCGTGTAGGTAGTCACATCTTCATGTCGGGAGGTTTTCACGCTGAAGGGCAGGTGGACTTACGCGGAAGCGACGTGGCGGCTGATCTGATCCTCATCGATGGAACGTTTTCAAACCTTACGCAGAATTCCAGCTCCGGTTCTGGCAGGGGGCGCACGTCGGCAAACTATGCGCTGGAGCTCTCAAGTGCGCGGATAGGAAATTTTTTGTGGCTTGGACCAGCAATTGCTCCGAACGACCAGCAGGTCTGCATTGAGGGGTCGTTGAACTTATCGGGCGCCCATGCTCACATTCTGATTGATGACCCAGTGTCTTGGCCTGGAGGGGCGCATTCAAAAACGATGTTTGATGCGTCGGGCAAGGCATTGCAGTGCAACATCGGGCTTGATGGGTTTACGTATGGCCGTTTTGGTCGCGCGAAAATGGCGAATTGGAAGGTTCGCAAAGCGTGGCTAGAACGGCAAAATGACGAAGCCCGCTTTGATGATTTTCGTCCGCAGCCTTATGAGTATCTCGCAACCGTTCTGCGCGGCATGGGGCATGCGCGGGATGCGCGGGAGATTTCCAAGCTGAGGCAGTCTGCGGAGCGAAAGGCGACGGTTCGACGGGAGCTGAAAAATCGCCCCGCGCAGGCGATCGGAGCCCAGCTGGAGCGCTTGTTCTATGGCGGGCTTGCGGGCTATGGCTACGCGTTCAAGCGGCTGCTTGCCATGGTGTTTTTGCTCTGGGGTCTCGGCGCAGTCGTCTATTCGGCTGCCGAAGAGCAGGGGTTGATAGCGCCGGCCGATGCGGTGGTTTTCACCAACCCTGACTTGCGGCAATCATGCGCCGTGTCCTGGACGCGCTGCAAGGACTTGCCTCGTGAGCATTCTGCTTTCGACGCGAGAATTTATGCGATCGACGTGATGGTGCCCATCGTAAGCCTCGGGATGGAAGATGACTGGAGTGTTGTCGATCTGCACAATGTGGAAATGGTCGGGCGCTCGCCTCAGCAACGGTTCGAGCTTTCTCTTGGTCGCAACACCTGGACGACGCCGACATGGTTCTTGCGGGCGATCTACTGGACGCAAGTGATCCTCGGTTGGGTCCTGAGCGGCCTGTTGCTGGCGGTGCTTTCCGGGTTCATGAAGCAGGATTGAGGGCCTGCTGCTGCGTTACGCTGGGAACTGCATCTCTGCGGCCCACAACAGTGCGAAACCCAGGGCGGCGACAGTCACGAGCCCGGCAAGCACGAAGAGAAAAAACCAGGCGGCCTTGCGGGGTTTGCTGACGTTGCGGCGTTCCCCCGGTTGCTCATGCTTTTGTGCGCTCATCAATTCTCCTCCGCCTCTCCGGTTTTCGAGATATAGCGAACGTCAGTTGGAATTGCGCGTGCGAAGGATCTGACACGATGGCGGGGCAACCGCGCCGAGGCAGGCGAAAATCGAGCGGCGGTCGCGCGGCGCGGATGACGGCACATGCGGCGGGTGCGACGACGGTCAACCCGGCGCCACCAGGGCAGTCCGGTGGGGCGTATCGCCCGCTCAGCGCCACGGAGGTTGCCGAGATCACGGCCACGGCCTTCCGGTTGCTGTCCGAGCTTGGGATGGGTGAGGTGCCGGAGGCGCTGGCCCGGCAATGTGTGACGCAGGGCGCGACGATGACGGATGCCGGGCGTCTGCAGTTGCCCGAAGTACTGGTGCAGCGGGCCATCGACAGCGCGGCGCGCACCATTACCTTTCACGGGCGTGATCCGGCGCGGTCGTTCACGCTCGGTGGTGACGCCGTGCACTACGGAACGGGCGGCGCGGCGGTCCAGACGCTCGATCTGGATACGCATCTTTATCGTCCCTCGACGCTGCAGGATCTCGGAGACTTCACCCGGCTCATCGACACGCTGACCAATGTGAGCTGGTTCACGCGCTGCTGTATCGCGACGGATGTGCCTGACATCGATGCGCTCGATCGGAACACGGCGTTTGCCCTTCTAAAGGGCACGACAAAGCCGGTTGGCACGGCCTTTACCGTCGCGGAGAGTGTCGGGTCAATTGTCGAGATGTTCGACATGGCGCTCGGCGGGGCGGGCGCGTTTCGGGAGACGCCGTTTTGCAAGGCGCATATTTCTCCTATCATCTCACCGATGCGGTTCGGCGAGGATGCGGTCGATGTCACGACGGCGTGCATCGCGCACGGCGTCCCGATCTCCTGCATCACGGCGGCGCAATCCGGTGCGACGGCGCCCGCGACACCTGCCGGCTTTCTGGCACAATCGCTGGCGGAGACGCTTGCCGCGCTGGTGATGGTGCATGTCTATGCGCCCGGTTATCCGATGATCTTTTCCAACTGGCCGCTGGTCATCGATCTGCGCACGGGAGCGTTCGCCGGAGGGGGCGGGGAGATCGCCGTGATGAACGCGGCGTCGGCACAGATCTCGAATGCGCTTGGGCTCCCCTCTGGCGTTGCCTGCTCGATGTCGGATGCCAAGGCGATCGATGCACAGATGGGCGCGGAGAAAGCGATGACTGCGCTTGCGGCCGGGCTCGCCGGTGGCAACATGATCTACGAGAGCTCGGGCATGACGGCGAGCCTGCTTGGCGCGAGTTTCGAGGCGTTCATCCTGGATGACGAAATGCTCGGCCACGTCTATCGCGCGATCCGCGGGATCGAGGTGACGCCGGAGACGCTCGGCTACGACGCGATTTGTGAGGCGGTGTTGGGCGAGGGGCACTTTCTGGGTGGCGCCCACACGATGGCGGCGATGCAGCGCGACTACTTTTATCCCGAGTTGGCCGATCGCGATGATCCGCGCACGTGGGCGGAAGGTGGCGCAAAGGATGCGTGGCAACAGGCCAACACCAAGGCGCGCGACGTGCTCGCCACGCACTGGCCCGAATATCTCGACGCGGAGGCTGAACGGGACATTCGCAAGCGTTTCGATATCGTGTTTCCGCAGCGCGGCTCGGAAGCGGGCGCCTAAGAAGCGGTCAATTGCCAGAGGGCGCCGCTGATGACGTGAAGCCAAACGTGCGGAGGACTTTTCCGCTCTGCGTGTCGACGACCAGCAGGCTGGTGCCACCAGCATGCGCCAAAGTGATCGTGGCGCGGTCGCCTTCCACTGCGACGTGCGTGATCCGGGCGCCGGGCGGCACCGGTACATCTGTATGGGTAATCGACGGAACGGCGTCGCGATAGAACTGGGAACTCCGGGTGCCGGGGCCGGCGGTGGCTGACGATGCGGTTGCAACCTGTGGTGACGCGCTCTTGCGCGAGCCCTGCGCAAGATCGGCGGAGCGATAGATCAGCCCGGCGATCAGGGCGGCAAAGCCGAGCACGAGAATGACGCCCATCACGACAACGGCGACGGTCATTTTGCGCGTGGCCTCAGGGCTCATGAATGGCGGTTGTTCCGCACTGTCGGGATGGGCTAAATCGCCGGGCGCGAGGCTTGCCTTGCCCAGCGCCTCAGCGTCATCCTCAGGTTTGCTCGCGGTATCGCCGGTCATGGCGGTCATCGCTCCCGATCCATTATTCTCACGGTCATCAGTCCCGATGGAGCCCGGTCAGCATTTCATTACGGCAACGGCGGATGATGCCGGAGGACGGCTGGACCGTGTGATCGCCAATCATCTCGGCGCGCTCAGCCGGGCGCGCGTGAAAGCGCTTATCAAGGATGGCCAGGTTCGTCACGCAGGTGTGGTCGTCGACGCGCCGAACCGAAGCGTGACCGCTGGAGAGACGTTTGAGGTCGATGTGCCGGAAGCGGTCTCGGCGATCCCGAAGGCGGAGGCGATCCCGCTCAACGTCCTGTTCGAGGATGCCGATCTCATCGTGGTCAACAAACCGGCCGGACTTGTTGTCCACCCGGCGGCGGGCAACTGGACGGGCACGCTGGTG
>JBCAXC010000122.1:0-6726 GCA_038534255.1 Pseudomonadota bacterium | reverse complement strand
CGCCTCGCCCGAAGCGACTGGCCCAAGGCTGTCGAGAATGTTGCCGGATGTCCCGCACCCACCCACAGCAACCGCAAACGCCGTTACCGTCGCGATGGCCCCAACACGCATCACGCCAAGCGGCGCCACAGTAATTCGATTAATGCCTGTCATGACAGACGTCCCCCAGTAACAAGAACCTCGCTACACGCTCGGAACGCGTGGTGTCCAGTCGATTGTGCCGCAAAATCAACGAACAAGCGGACAGTTCCGGACGCGTCGAGCAGTACGCAACGCACGTGATCTGGCATTTGCCTAATGCCGAATCGGCGAACCAACCAACGGTCAATCCTTCGGCTGGTGAATTACGCAGGCAAAAACTGTCGAAAACATTCGTGTAGAGTGCTGGCTGTTAGCGCAACACAATGGCGGAGATTTGGCGCCCGTAGTCCGGTTCACCGAGATGCGTGGCGCGCCGATAGCTGTAGTAGTGTTGGCCTTGGAGGTAGGTGCACACGTCGCTCACGGCCACCGTGCCAACGCCTGCATTGCCCAGTCGTGAAGCGATGTAGGCTGGAAGATCGAAGTGCGGCCGCGTCTTGCCCACAGGTGTGCCGAAGAATGCAGCATTCGACGGATCATCGGCGACCAACGGCGCCATGAACGTTTCACCGACCTCGTACGACGGATAAGAAATCGTCGGCCCGAGCACAGTGCGGATCGCGGCGCGCGTCGCGCCAATCGTCTCCATCGCGTCAATAGTCGCCTCCAGCACCCCGCCGACAGCGCCTTTCCATCCCGCATGCGCAACTCCGACAACACCGGCATCCGGGTCGCAGAACAGGACCGGCCCGCAGTCGGCCGTCAGTATGCCGAGCACCACGCCCGGCTGCCGGGTCACGAGCGCATCCGCACGTGGCCGCGCAGCATCGTCGAGGTCACCCTCCAGCGTCGCGACCTCCCGCCCATGCACCTGAAACACCGTGTTCGGCATGGCTGAACCGGGCCCACCCGCGAGCAGGTGCCGTGACACGCGGCGGCGATTTTCGAGCACGTTCTCACGCGCATCGTCTGATCCGATCCCGCAGTTCAGCCCGGCATAAAGGCCCGTTGAGACGCCGCCGGCGCGAGTGAAAAAACCATGAGCGATAGTGTCGACGTCGCTCAGCTCGGCGGCCTGCAATGGCGCAATCGTCGTGCCGATGTGCTGCGCCGAACCGGCATCTGTCGGCGTCATCGCGTTTTCCTCCGGTCAGAGCAGGATGCGTGAATGCAGAGTGCGCCGGCGAAGCGGCGGATGCAAACCGACCTCATGCGAACGGATACAGGGCTTCGATGTCAGGCGAACGCGCGCACAGCACATGAAACCGGTCCCCCATGCCGGGTGTCGCGACGAGGCGCGCCGCATCCACCTGCAACTGGTTCGCCGTCGGCGCGTCCTTGCCGGACATCAACGTCGCAAGCCGCGCTTCGAGCCCGAGCGCCGCGAGAAACTCTGCCTGGGTGAGCGTAGGGCTGGTTGGCGCCCCGGCCTCGTTGAAGGCGTTCGACAGCGCTGCGAAGTCGACATGTGCGGAGAGATCATGCGTGCCCGGCGCCTCGAAAACGTCGGCGAACCGATGCGACGCGACGGCTTGCAGCGTGTCCCCTGTCCGGGCGTTTGTCCGGGCGTTGCCCGAAATCGTATCGCCGTAGTCGATCACCAGCATGGCTGCCGGTCCCTGGTCCGCCAACCTGGCAAACGCCGCGATCGGCCCCGATGGAGCCGGAAGGACACTGTGACGGGTCTCGAACACCGTACCCTCGGCAACGCCGGACGCCTCTGCGGAAGACTCCTGCAGTACCCTTGGTGCGTCGGCCTTTTCGACAGCCGGACCGACACCGTATGCCAGCGCTCCATGCGCATTGACGACCACCACACGCTGACACCATTGCCCATCGGCAAAGACGTACTGCGCAACGGGTAGCGCATCGAAAAACTCGTTGGCGAGCACCAGCGTCAACCCCGGCGCCTCAGGCCGAAGGGCGTCGAGATCGTCGATCCAGCGTGGCGCGGGATCGGCATCGCCGAGCGTCGCCGCCTGACGCGCCCGCATCGCCCCGTCCAGTTCGACGAGCACGACGGAGAGCGTCTCCGGCGCCATGTTCCGCCCGCGCGCACCGGCAAAGACACGCAACACGTCTCGCATCATTGTCCCGCGACCGGGGCCAAGTTCAACGAGCCGAAGACGGCCCGGTGCGCCGAGTGACTGCCATGTCGCCAGCACCCAAATCCCAATCAGTTCGCCGAAAATCTGGCTGATCTCCGGCGCAGTGATAAAATCTCCCTCGGCACCCAGCGCAGGTTGGCGTGTGTAATAGCCGCTCGCAGGGTCCGTCAGGCACCGCGCCATGAACGCCGCGACAGGCATCGGCCCGTCGCGCGCGATCTCGGCCTTCAGTCTCGTGGCGAGTGACGTCACGCGCGGTCGAGCGCCTCTGCTTCGCCGCGGAATCGCGCGCCACGCAGGATCAGATAACCGATCAGCACCATGGGCAACGAGTAGACCATGCCGGTGGTCAGATACGGCCCCCACGTGAACGTCTGCGTCGGATCATATTCCCGGAAGAACTCCACGAAGATGCGCGCGAGACCATAGCCGATCAGGAAAACACCGGTGACAAACCCCGGCCAGCGCAGAGCCTTGAGCCTGTGCGTGCAATAGACCAGCACGGCAAACAGCACGATGCCTTCGAGAAACGCCTCGTAAAGCTGGCTCGGGTGACGCGGCGCGTTGGTCCCGTCCGGCATTGGGAATCGCATCGCCCAAGGCACGTCCGTCACCCGGCCAACAACCTCGGCATTGATGAAGTTCGCAATTCGCCCGAAAAACAGACCGATCGGTGTCGCGGCCGCCACGAGGTCGCCGATCGTCAACGCATTGACGCCGCGAACCCGCGCAAAACCGAGAATGGCCAGCGCCACACCAATCACCCCGCCATGAAACGCCATGCCACCTTCCCAGACGGCAAACGCCTTCAACGGGTTCTGGAGAAAATATCCCGGCTCATAGAGAAAGACGAAGCCAAGCCGCCCGCCAACGACGACCCCGATCGTCATCCAGAACAGCAGGTTGTCTGCTTCGTCCGCCTCGAGCGGTGCAGCGCCGGCCCCGATCCCATGCCAGAGCGTGTCGTTGGAAAGCAGGTTCTTGACCCACAGCCAACCGAGCAGCAGCCCGGCCATGTAAGCCAGCCCGTACCAGCGCAGCGCAATCGGACCGATCTGCAGGGCGACGGGATCGATCTGCGGATACGGGATCACCCATGTCGGCAGCGCAGCAACCATCTCGGCAATCATCGACAATCCTCCCCGCTTCGGCGACGCGCGGAGCGCGGGCCGTTATGGTGGCGCCGGTTTTTGCACCGTTCCACACGATGTCAAGCTGCGCCCGGCGGTACGATGATGACCAGCACAATGAAGCGAGTGGCCCAAGCGGCAATGGGGATGCGCCAATGGTTCCCCTGTCCGCTAGCAGTATCGCCGTGCTAGCACGCCGTAAGTGACACAACCCCGTCTCGCGCAACGTCGTCTCGCAAAGGATCACGCCATGCCGCAAACATCGAACCGGTTGCTCGATGAAGTTGCCAAACTGATGACCGATGCAGCGGGCGTGGCCGACGGCGCACGGCGCGAGGTCGAGACCGTGATGCGGTCCCAGGCCGAACGGTGGATGCGCGATATGGACGTTGTCCATCGCGAAGAATTCGATGCCGTCAAGGCGATGGCGACCAAGGCTCGGGAAGAAAACGAACAGCTTCTCGCCCGGATCGAGGCACTCGAAGCGCGTCTGGCCGATAACGGTTAGGCGCGCGCCGCCAGTCGTTTGGCTCTGCGCTGCAATACAATTCTTCTCCGCAGCGAGCGTCCTGCCGTGACCGGCCACGAAGCAGCGGCGCACGGACGCTTCGAGCAAGTGCAACCCTTTTTTCTCCGCCAAACCGCTTTTGCACGGTTACGTCAGGCGGAAGGAAAGTTATCCACAGCGTGCACAGGCAACGTGTGGCCTGATTGACTCGCCTCCCGCTCTTCCCCGGAAAAACGATTCCCCCACGCCGGTTTTCGCGGGGACAACGATGTGGTGGCGTTGCGACTCATGCGGCGCTCCGATTACCTCGCATCACGAACCAGCCGTTGAGGGCGCTCGCGATCGAGCGGTGCTCCAGTCTCTGTTCAGCGGTGCGGTTTGCTCTGTGCTCGGGTTCCTGAAAAATCAATCTTAGCTCCACGGCGTGCCGACAAACGATGGGCACACGGGGAGAAAAAATGAGGACCGCATGGCCACCGCTGATATCGGCTACCTTCTCGCTGAACAGAATCCTGTCGACCTCGTGGAGCAGATCGCGAACGGCCAAGAGTGGTCTTTCGATCGCCCCGGGGACGACGAGCTCACCATGTCTGTCGCCGGAAACTGGGCGGATTATCAGATCTCGCTCAACTGGCGCACCGATCTCGAAACGCTGCACATCGCCTGCGCATTTGATTTCCGCGTTCCTGATGCGCGCATGGCGGAAGTGTATCGCCTGCTCGCGCAGATTAATGAGCAGCTCTGGCTTGGCCACTTCGATCTCTGGGCCAACGAAGGCCTCATCATGTATCGTCATGGCCTGATGCTAAACGATACGCAGGCGACGGCGTCGCAATGTGAGGCGTTGCTGCACGCGGCGCTTGAAGCCTGTGAACGCTACTATCAAGCGTTCCAGTTTGTCGTCTGGGCGGGGCGCAATGCGCGCGAAGCACTTGCCAGCACCATGTTCGAGACCGAAGGTCACGCCTGACGCTGCAAAACAAACTCCCGTTTGGGTTGATTAGCAGCGCGACGTGAGAGGAGTGCGCTGCAGATGATCGATGTAAACGGAACGCTGCTGCTGGTTGGCGCGGGCAAGATGGGCGGCGCGATGCTGTCCGGCTGGCTGGAGAACGGCCTCGATGCGGCGCAGGTCCTCGTGCAGGATCCCGGGCCACCGCCGGAAATCGCAACCCTGCTGCAACGCTATGCCATCACGCCGGCCTCATCGTTTGAGAACCTTGCCGCCGGCCCTGATGTCATCGTGCTGGCCGTCAAGCCGCAGGTGATGCGCAACGTTTTGCCGAGCGTCGTGCCGCATGTGGCACCGGATACGCTCGTCATCTCCGTTGCGGCCGGGACGACGGTCGCCTCGCTCAACAAATTCCTCCCCTCTGATATCGCCATCGTCCGCGCGATGCCCAACACTCCATCGGCCGTGGGGCGCGGCATCACGGGCGCCTACCCGACAACGCATGTGACGGACGCGCAGCGGGCGCTCTGCGATGCGTTGCTCAGGGCGGTCGGTCAGGTCGTCTGGGTCGAGAGTGAGCGCCAGATCGATGCCGTCACCGGCGTATCGGGCAGCGGCCCGGCGTATGTCTTCCACCTCGTCGAGGCGATGGCCGCAGCCGGCGTGCGAGAAGGTTTGCCGCAAGATGTCGCCATGCAACTGGCCCGCGCGACGGTCGAAGGCGCAGGCGAGCTGCTCTTTCGCTCCGATGAGACTGCGCAGACCCTGCGCCGCAACGTGACCTCGCCTGGCGGGACAACGGCAGCGGCACTGAACGTACTGATGGACGAGGCCAACGGCATGCCGCCGCTGCTCGCCACCGCCATCCACGCTGCCCGCAAGCGTGCCGAAGAGCTGGCCGACTGATCACCGTCGCCCGTGTGGAATTCTCCTCAGGCAGGTGGCCAGACCGAGCGTTCAGGCAAACACTGCAGTGCACGAGAGATCGGGATCGGCGGCTTGCCCAACAGGATGCGCAGCTTGTCTAACGCACTAAGCTCGGCGGCATAGAACCGCTCGATCGTGCCCCGCCCGCTCCGGTAAAAGTGCTGGAACACAGTGACGCGCTTGTCCGGCTCTGCGCCCTTGAAGAGCATCCGGTTCAACATCCGGAAATAGGCCCGCTCCTGCCATGCGCTGCGGGAAATACGCTCTACTTCCTCCGCCACGCGCGCGGTCGTGACGTTCCCAAGCCCTGAGACGTGATCCGCCACCCGCACTGCATCAGGGAGGGAATATCCGGTTGTTGGATGAAACAGCGCCGCGCGCAACCCGATCCGCGCACCGCCACCGCGCTTGCCCGACCGGATATCCCGCCACAGAGCATCGATGTCCCCACCAAGCACCACCGGCAGAACGCCCTCCTCGGTCCGCGTCACACGCGCCACGTCCCAACCGTGCTGCGCGATGTAGTCGTCGACGCGTTGGCGCAGCCGCTCAGGCGCATGATCTTCGCCATCGCTGTAGTAGGTGTCCTCGACCAGCATGCGGTGCGCGTCGTAGGGGAGCGTGTAGACAAAGCGATAGCCGTCGTCCTGGTCGACGGTGGCATCCATGATGGTCGGGCGGGTCTCGCCGTGCGGCGTCGCGCATTCGATCTCGACGCCATAGAATTTCTGAAAGCCGAGCGCGAGCGGCATGGAGGTGTCCGGCCCGCGCCCGTCGATCACGCAACCCGCCTCGATCAGGCGCCCGTCCCCGAGCGCAACATGGTCGTCCGCCACCTCGCTCACATCGGTAGAGATGATCACCGCATCGCCAAGCTCCGCCATCGCCGCCTCATGAAACCGCTCGGCGGTGATCGTGTTGTAACCAACGTCCACGATGCGGGTCAGATCGGGGAAGACGAGCTGCTGATCGGCCCAGCGATGCGCGATGAACGGCGTCAGCCACTTGCGCTGCGCGGCG
>JBCAXC010000121.1:0-6746 GCA_038534255.1 Pseudomonadota bacterium | reverse complement strand
CTTGTCGAAACTGTAGCAGAGAAAATCTATCCACAGGAAAGCTCTAGCACCATCCAACCGGATATCGCGCGCCCCATCACCCCCGCCGCTTGAGCAGCTCCTTCAAGAACCGCCCCGTGTGGCTGCGCTTCTCCTTCGCCACCTGCTCCGGCGTGCCCAACGCCACCACTTCGCCGCCGCCGTCGCCGCCGTCGGGGCCCATGTCGATGATCCAGTCGGCGGTTTTGATGACTTCGAGATTGTGCTCGATGACGACGACGGTGTTGCCCGCTTCGACAAGTTCATGAAGCACTTCGAGCAGTTTCGCCACGTCGTGGAAGTGCAGGCCGGTGGTCGGCTCGTCGAGGATGTAGAGGGTGCGGCCGGTCGCGCGGCGTGAAAGCTCTTTCGCCAACTTGATGCGCTGCGCCTCACCTCCAGAGAGCGTGTTCGCCTGCTGGCCGATCTTGATGTAGCCGAGGCCGACGCGGTGCAGCGTCTCCAGCTTGTCGCGGATCGAAGGCACGGCCTTGAAGAAGGTGCAACCCTCTTCGACCGTCATGTCGAGCACGTCGGCGATCGATTTGCCCTTGAACTTCACCTCCAGCGTTTCGCGATTGTAGCGCTGCCCTTTGCACTGGTCACAGGTGACGTAGACGTCGGGCAGAAAGTGCATCTCGATCTTGATGACGCCGTCGCCCTGGCACGCCTCGCAGCGCCCGCCCTTCACATTGAACGAGAAGCGGCCGGGCTTGTAGCCACGCTCCTTCGACTCCGGCAGTCCGGTGAACCAGTCGCGGATCGGCGTAAAAGCGCCGGTGTACGTCGCCGGGTTAGAACGTGGCGTGCGCCCGATCGGGGACTGGTCGATGTCGATGATCTTGTCGAGGTGTTCGAGACCTTCGAGACGTTCGTGCGCGCCCGGGTTCTCGCGTTTGCCAGAGATGCGACGTGCCACACCCTTGTAGATCGTTTCGATCAACAGCGTGGATTTTCCTCCGCCCGAAACGCCGGTGACGCAGGTCAAAAGTCCCAGAGGGATCTCCGCATTGACGTTCTTCAGATTGTTGGCCGAGGCGCCGACGACTTCGAGATAGCGTCCCTTCTGCGGTTTGCGGCGATTGCGGGGGACGGAGACCTGAAGCGCACCGGTGAGATATTTTCCGGTCAAGCTCTTCTCCGACGTCATGATCTCGTCAGGCGTGCCGGACGCAACAACCTCGCCGCCGTGCACGCCCGCCTTCGGGCCGATATCGACAACATGATCCGCGGTCAGGATCGCATCCTCGTCGTGCTCTACGACGATGACGGTATTGCCGAGGTCGCGCAGGTGTTTGAGTGTTTCAAGAAGGCGCTCGTTGTCGCGCTGGTGAAGGCCGATCGAGGGCTCGTCGAGCACGTAGAGCACGCCGGTCAGGCCGGAACCGATCTGGGAAGCGAGGCGAATGCGCTGGCTCTCGCCGCCCGAAAGCGTGCCGGAGTTGCGTGATAGCGTCAGATAGTCGAGGCCGACGTCGTTGAGGAATTTCAGGCGCTCTCGGATTTCCTTCAGGATGCGCTCGGCGATGGCCATCTGCTTTTTCGACAGCGTCTTCGGCAACGCCTCGAACCACGCACCGGCGTTACGGATCGACATCTGCGAGACCTCGCCGATATGTTTGTCATCCAGCTTGACGGCCAGCGCCTGCTCCTTGAGGCGGAAGCCGCCGCAGCTCTCGCACGGATGGTCCGACTGATAGCGGGCAAGTTCTTCGCGCACCCACGCGCTGTCCGTCTCGCGCCAGCGCCGCTCGATGTTATTGATCACACCCTCGAACGGCTTCGATGTCTTGTAGCGGCGGATGCCGTCGTCATAGACGAACGTCACGTCAGTGACCGTGCCGTAGAGAACGGCATTCCTCATCTCGCCCGGCAAATCCGCCCAGGGCGTCGACATTTTCTCCTTGAAGGCCTTGGCCAGCGCCTGAAGTGTCTGCTCGTAATAGGGAGACGTGTTACCTGTCTTGGCCCACGGCTGGACCGCACCCTTGGCGAGTGACAGCGACGCATCGGGGACAACGAGTTCGGGCTCGAAGCGAAGTTCGGTACCAAGACCGTCGCAGGAGGGGCATGCGCCGAACGGATTGTTGAACGAAAACAGCCGCGGTTCGATCTCGTCAATCGTGAAGCCGGAGACGGGGCAGGCGAAGCGTTGGGAAAAAACGATCCGCTCATGCGTTTCGTTCTTCGACTTGTTCTTGTCTGTCTTTTTTCTCTCAATCGGTTTGTCAGCGAACTCGGCGATCGCGATGCCGTCGGTCAACTCCAGCGCTTGCTCAAGGCTATCGGCGAGGCGATTGCCCATGTCGCCACGCACCACGATGCGATCCACGACGACGTCGATGTCGTGCTTGTACTTTTTATCCAGTGCAGGCGCGTCCGGAATCTCATGGAATGCGCCGTCGATCTTGACGCGCTGAAAGCCCTTTTTCTGGAGCTCGGCCAATTCCTTGCGATACTCGCCCTTCCGCCCTCGCACGATCGGCGCGAGGAGATAAAGCCGGGTGCCTTCCTCCTGCTCCAGCACACGGTCCACCATCTGGGTGACCGTCTGGCTTTCGATCGGCAGACCCGTCGTCGGCGAGTACGGTACGCCAACGCGGGCGAACAGCAGTCGCATGTAGTCGTATATTTCCGTGACCGTGCCGACGGTGGAGCGCGGATTGCGGCTCGTCGTCTTCTGCTCGATCGATATGGCAGGCGAGAGGCCGTCGATCTGGTCGACATCCGGCTTTTGCATCATCTCGAGAAACTGGCGCGCGTAGGCCGAAAGGCTCTCGACGTAGCGGCGCTGGCCCTCCGCGTAGATGGTGTCGAACGCCAGCGATGACTTGCCGGAGCCAGACAGGCCGGTGAAGACAATCAGCTTGTCGCGCGGCAGGGCGATGTCGACGTTCTTCAGGTTATGCTCGCGCGCGCCACGTATGATCAGCCATTTCGACGGATCGTCCATCCCTTCCGGCGCGGTTGCGCGTGTGCCGTTCCGTTTCGCCGGCGGTTTGATTGCCGCCTTTGCACCAGTCTTGGCGGAGGTCTTCCTCTTCGACGATGCTTTTGCAGGCGCGGCCGATCCCGTGCTGCCGGTGGTCTTCGTGCGTGCCATGAGGTCCTCGCCGAACGGCGGTGTGAGCGCGGGTCTGCCTGTGGTACGGCGCCGCGGCCGGTGTTGGTTCAAGGCAATATCGGCGCGATGCGTTGCAGGGGCAAGCCACGTGTATTGCGATGCACAGGCGGGAACCCAGGCAAGCGGCAACGGTTAGGGTCGAAGTTGCAAGGCGGCACCCGTTTCACCCCGCGTTTGCCATGTTGGTGCCTTGTCATGCGGGGCAGGGTATTGGCAGGTATAGGTCGACAGACGCGCCGGGCTTTGTGGCTTCCGGAGTGCATCGGGCGACGCAGACGAGTAACGCGACATGTACGAGCGGCAAAAACTTCGGCGGGCCAAGCAACGCGTGGCGGACCTGACCGCCTTTTATTTCCACCTGTTCATCTATGCGGTGTCGGTGCCGCTGATGTTCGCGATCAACTATCACGCGAGCCCTGAATGGTGGGCGCAGTTTCCATCGCTGATCTGGGGTCTTGGCCTGCTGGCGCATGCGTCCGCTGTCTTTGGCGCGATGCCGCGATTCGTGGAGCGATGGCAGGTGCGCAAGATCAAGCAGCTGGTCGAGGAAGAACGGAACTGATGCCGGGTCGCTTTGTGGCAACCCGTTCAGGTGGTCGCGACTTTCAGCGCATAGTGGTCAGCGTAGAACTTCAGCGTGTCCTCGCGGAGTTCTGACCCGTCACCATAGCGACCGGCGAAACGGTCGGCGGCGACCACAGCCAGATCCAGCGGTGCCTTGCCGGTCACGATCCACTGCGCAAGCGCCCACCCTGCGCCGCCGCCGGACGCGATGCCGAACGCGTTGAAGCCCGCGCCGATGAACATGTTTGCGCACGCCGCCGCCGGACCGAGCATCGGATAGCCGTCGGGCGTGAAACTCTCCGGACCGTTGATCATCGTCTTGATCCCGGCGTGCTCGAGCGCGGGCACGCGAGCAACGGCATGCTTCAGATGTTGGGCAAAGTGATCCCAGTCGTCGTCGAACAGCTGGAATGCGAAGTCATCCGGCACCGCGGTCACGTCCCACGCGATTGGGTCCGGCTCGTAACCACCGAATGAGAGTCCGCCAACCTCCTCCTTGAAATAGGTGCGGCGGTCAGGATCTCGGATCGTCGGTGTCTCTTGGCTTAGCCCATCGATTGGCTCGGTGATGACATACTGATGCTTGACCGGCTGAAGCGGGACATCGACCCCTGCCAGCGCGCCAAGCTGGCGCGCCCACATGCCGGCGCAGTTGACGACCGTTTCGCACGTCACGCTGCCCGCATCAGTCTCGACCGCCGCGATCCTATCCCCCGACATCATGAAGCCCGAGACCCGGACGCCCTCGACGAGTTGCGCCCCGTGCATGCGCGCGCCCTTGGCGAGCGACATCGCGATGTCTGACGGGTTGGCTTGCCCGTCTGTCGGGAGAAAGCTTGCACCGACCAGATCGTCGACCATGATGAACGGGCAGAGGGCTTTCGCTTGCGATGGAGAAATAATCTCCATCTCCATACCGAAACGTGCGGCGTTCTTCGCGCCGTCCTCGAACTCGGCAAGCCGGTCCGCATTGCAGGCGAGGCGCAGACAGCCTGTCATCTTCCAGCCAGTGGAAAGGCCGGTCTCCTCGTCCAGGCGCTTGTAGAGCTCCACCGAATGCTTGAGCATCTCGGTGACGCCGGCGGATGAACGGAGTTGACCGACCAGACCGGCGGCGTGCCAAGTCGAGCCGGATGTGAGCTTGTTCTGCTCCAGCAGAAGAACGTCAGCGTTGTGGTCGCGGGCGAGATGGTAGGCCACGGAGCAGCCCAAAATACCTCCGCCAATGACCACAACCTGCGCGTGGGTCGGAACGCGCGGTTCCCCCGACAGTGTCATGCGCCACCTGTAGTCGCGGTTGTCAGCTCAGATTTCCGCAGAAGCGCTGGATGCGTCGACACGCCTCTTCCAGAGCCTCGGTCGACGTCGCGTAAGAGATGCGAAAGAACGGCGAGAGGCCAAAGGCAGCGCCATGCACAGCGGCGACGCCCTCTTCTTCCAGCAGCGCGGTCACGAACGATTCATCGTCGGCGATGTGCGTCCCACTCTTACTGGTTTTGCCAATGCAGCCCTCAACGGAGGGATATACGTAGAACGCGCCTTCCGGCGTCAGACACTGGATGCCGTTGGCCTGATTGAGCATCGATACGACGAGATCGCGCCGCTTGTGAAACGCCTCAGCGCGCTCGGGAATAAAATCCTGCGGGCCGTTCAGTGCTTCGACGGCTGCCGCCTGGCTAATGGAGGACGGGTTCGACGTGGACTGTGACTGCAGCTTGCGCATTGCAGCAACGAGCTTTTCCGGTCCGCCAGCATAGCCGATGCGCCATCCGGTCATCGCGTAGGCTTTCGAGACGCCATTCATCGTCAGCGTGCGCTCGCGCAGCTTCGGCTCCACCTGCACAGGCGTGACGAATTTGAACCCGTCATAGGTGAGATGTTCGTACATGTCGTCGGACAGAACCCAGACATGGTCGTGCTTCAGGAGCACGTCTGTCAGCGCCTTGAGTTCGTCGTGGGTGTAGGCCGAGCCTGTCGGGTTGGACGGCGAGTTGAAAACGAGCCATTTGGTCTTCGGCGTGATCGCAGCCTCAAGTGCAGGAGCTGTGAGCTTGAAGGCATCGGCTTTCGTTGTCTCGATGACCCTCGGCTCGCCACCGCTGAGCAGCACCATGTCAGGGTACGATACCCAGTATGGCGCCGGGATGAGCACCTCGTCGCCCGGGTTGAGCGTGGCGCCAAACGCGTTGAACAGCACTTGTTTGCCGCCCGTACCGACCGTGATCTCGGCTGGCGTGTAGTCGAGATCATTTTCGCGCTTGAACTTGTCGCAGATCGCCTGCTTGAGTTCCGGTGTGCCGTCGACGGCGGTGTACTTCGTGTCACCGGCCTTGATGGCTGCAATGGCCGCGTCCTTGATGTTCTCCGGGGTGTCAAAATCCGGTTCGCCGGCGCCGAGGCCAATCACATCCTTGCCAGCCGCCTTCAATTCGCGAGCCTTCTGACTGACCGCAATGGTCGGAGAGGGTTTTACGCGGGAAAGCGTATCGGCGAGAAAGGCCATGGCGGCGGGTCCTTGAGGAGAGAGTCGGTCGCGATTCGCGGGGCGATACGCAGAGTGCTGGGCCGGACACTACGCCCCGTGTGCACCCGCTTCAAGCGGCGACGCGGACGCTCACCACCGCGTCTCGGCGGAACTCACACATGAAAAAACGCACGTCCGATCGGGCGTGCGTTGTTTCGTGGCTCAGCGTCGTTGGCGGTTAGGCCGTTTCGACGCGATCTTTGCAAAGCCAGCGTGTGCCGGTCGGCAATCAGGCGCTCAGCGCGTGGCCGAGAAAATGCTCGTCACGAGCGTGCGGATGCCGGCATCCGTGTAGCCGTTCGAGCGTGCCGCCAGCATGCGTGCGTCGTTGACGTTCATGCCGTTGGGCGATGTGCGGGTTGCTGCGTAGAGATCGAGGAAAGTTGCCATCTGACTGCTCCGTTGTCTGGTCGTTGGCAGAGTGTCGTTGCCCCCTCATGTGTGTGATTTCGCCCTTCGCACCAGAGCAGGTTTATCGGACCAGATATGCGCGTGCTGCAGAGGTTTCTGGCACGG
>JBCAXC010000120.1:0-6763 GCA_038534255.1 Pseudomonadota bacterium | reverse complement strand
GGAAGGCGAACGTCTCGTCTGGTGCGAGGGTTGCGAGCGCATCCTCCGCGTAGCCGGAGATGAAGATCACCTTCATTTCAGGGCGGGTCTGGCGCAGCGACTTCAACAGGGTCGGGCCGTCCATCTCTGGCATGACGATATCGCTGACAACGAGATCGACCCGCGCGCCAGCCTCATCGAGGACATCCAGCGCTTCGACACCGGAGCCAGCTTCCAGCACCTCGAAACCCTGACGGCTGAGCGCGCGGGCGGCGAGGCGACGGACCGGCTCTTCGTCCTCGACGAGCAAGACGGTTCCGACGCCGGTCATGTCTGTGGCAGTCGGCTTCACGTCAGCCTTGGTGTTCGCAACACTCGTCGTGCTCGCGACAGGGGGAACATCCTCATCGTGACGCGGGAGATAAATCCGGAACGTTGTACCACGCCCCGGTGTGCTATCGCAGAAGATATATCCACCGGTCTGCTTGATGATGCCGTAAACCGTCGAGAGACCGAGCCCGGTCCCCTTGCCGACATCCTTGGTCGAGAAGAATGGATCGAAAATCTTCTCACGCACCGCATCACTCATACCGGCGCCAGTGTCGCTGACCTCGCAGAGCACGTAATCTCCAGGGACGATCTCTTTCTCATCGAGACGGGCGACGTCGCGGGCCGTGATGTTTCGCGTGCGGAGAGTAACATTACCGTCCTCAGGGATCGCATCCCGGGCGTTCACAGCGAGGTTCACGATCACCTGCCCCAGCTGGCTCTTGTCGGCCTTCACCATCCAGAGGTCGCGACCGTTGTTCGTCTCGAAGCTCACGCGTTCACCAAGCAGCGGGCGCAGTGTCGTCGTCCAGTCAGAGATCTCATCCGTCAGCGAGAGCACTTCCGGCAGCAGGGTCTGCTGGCGCGAGAAGGCGAGGAGCTGCTTGACGATTTCCGCAGCGCGCCCGGCGACCTGCTTGATCTGCATGATGTCCTTGAAGGCCGGATCGGACTTCTGGTGGCTCGACAGCAGGAAATCACTCGAGAGCGTGATGATGGTCAGCAGGTTGTTGAAGTCGTGCGCCATGCCGCCCGCAAGTTGCCCGACGGCCTGCATCTTCTGGCTCTGCGCCATCTGTGTCTCGAGCTCGCGCTGCTTCGTCAGATCGATGGCGTAGACGATCGCGCGGACCGAACCGGCATCGTCGGATGTGTCGTCGGCCTGCGCCGGGGAGATAAAGACCCGCCCCTTGATCGCGCGGTCATCGCCAACTTCGATCTCGACCGGGCTCGGGTGCAAGTCTCCGTCAACGGCGGCGTTCAGCGCAAAGAGGACCTGGTCGCGGGATTCCGGGTGCAACTGGTCAATGAGATTGATGCTGTCATCGCCAAACATCCGGGCGAATGCATCGTTGGCATTGGCGATGATGCCCGCGGCATCGACCACGGCGATCGCAATCGGCGCGGCGTTGAAGAGTGCCGAGCCCTGCTCTTCGTCGAATGCGACGACCGGCGGTTGGGAGGAAATTTCCTGCGGCTCGACAGTCAGCACCATGCGGCCCGCCACGCCGCTGCGCGAGGCGATCGAAATCCGTGTCGAGAAAGATGCCCCGTCAGGCGCGCGATAATTGCAGAACTCTGAGCCGTTGTGCTGGTCGAAGTCACAGTCCGGCAGGATGTCCGCGACCGTCAACGCCTCGCGTTCCAGCAGCTCAGGGGTGAGACCGCTCCAGCTCCGCATGCGCGCGTTCGCACTCAGCACGCGGCCCTCTTGCGATGCGACAACCACACCTACGGGCAGGCTTTCGAAGCTGGCGACGTCGCGGGCCAGTGCGTCACGGCTGTCGGTGCCTGCGGTTTCGTCGGCCTCAAGACTGGTGATCCGCCATTCCGTCGCGCGCTCCACTCCGTCGGTGTCAGCGAGCACGCCAACGGCAATGCGGTAACGTCCCGCAAGCGTTGCATGTCGCTCGGGCGCGATGGTCACGACGTCCTCAGCGGAACGCCCGAGCCGCGCGGCGCGCATCAGGCGGAAGAACCCGCCTTCGCCGACCACGTCCTGACGGGCGCTGTCGCGATCGCCAAGCTCGAAGAGATGTTCGATCAGCCCCGTGCCATCGCGAATGATCGCGCCGCCCGGCAGAGCGACATCCGCTTCGTGTTGGAGACGCTCGATTGTGGCGTTGCGCTGCAATACGGCGCCATCGCTGCCGACGACGAGTTGGCCGACCGGTGACGAGGAGAGAAGTGCCTCCACCATGTCCTGGCGCTCGGGAAGGCCGAAGCGGACAAGCCCGACGCTGGTGGCAAAGAGGAAAAAGACGCCGGTCGCGCCGAGGATCGCGAGGATCGCCAGCACGAGCGCGCTGCCCGGTGTGCGCACGATCGCCGCAAGCAGAGCAAGAAGGAGCGCCGAGGCGAGGCCGGCTGCTATCACCCAGGCCGATGTGCGCAGCGGGGAGCGCCGTGTCGCGACCCGCACGGACGCGCCCACCGGGGCCGGTGCGCCGAGCGTCGCGGGATCAAATCCGGGAAAGACGCCATCCGGCGTCTCGGACGCACGCGGATGACCAGCGCGCGTCGGCTCTGGCGCTCGAAGCGGACTGACTCGAAGCTCGTGCACACGATCCATGATCGAGAGACGTAGACGATTCGCCCTGTGGGCAAGGCGGGAACTGGCTGAACGCAACACTGGAACTCACAACGAAAGACACGCGCACTCCAGCGAGTGCAGGTGCACTGGCGATAGTTGCGACACGTCCGAATTCTGCCCGCGTGCGCCGCCATCTGACTGCCCCGCCACAGTGAGAGCGCACGGTAAAGATGGCGTAAATCGCTGTGCGATCCTGACTCCGGTGGCTGGGCGAAGCCCGTGCCGCATCGCGCGCACAATCCTGCGGGAAACTGTGGCAAGAGTGCCCGGCTGAGTTGCGGGCGGCTGCGGCGCGTGTCAGTACCGGTGGCGATCACGGGGCTTCGGCAATAGTCTCGCAAAGACAGACGGTTACATCGCGGCGTCGTTTCCGCGGGGATCGAATGGGGCAGGAACGCATCATGACGACGATTATTCTCACGATCCTTTTGCTCGCGGCGCTCGGTGTCGGTGGGTGGTTGCTCAAGGGCTATCTGACCGGAGAAGGCACCGGTGCAGCCTTGATGGGCAATCAGCGTGACAAGCGAACCGGTGTCATTGAGCAGACCAGTGTCGATGGCAAACGCAAGCTGGTTCTGATCCGGCGGGACGGCATCGAACACCTGATCATGACGGGCGGGCCGGTCGACGTTGTGATCGAGACGGGGATCGCGCCAGCGCCACGCCAGTCCTATGAGCGGGTCAACGGGCCGATCGCGACGCAGGCGCCTGCGCAGTCGCTGCCACCGCTTGACGCCGAGCGGCCGACGCCAGGCTTTGCGCGCGTGCGTCAACCGGGTGGTTCAGGGCACGAACCACTCTAAGTTTTTGGAAATTCTCGTCCGCCGCTTATCGGACCAGCGGTCAGTCGGCAAACGCTGCCGCGTCGAACGCTGACGCATCGAACGTGGTCATCACGATCTCGACGTGAGGCTTGACCGCTGCCGCTGTATCGATGGCTTGGACCGGGCTGTTCGCGAGATCGCCTGCGAGGGCGAACGCGAACACGCCGGAGTAGACCATCGCGACGAACGACCGCCGCAGTACTGCACTTGCCTGAACACGACGCATATCGACACCACTCCACGCACACTTCACTGACTGCGCGGAGTATGGAGGGGTGATGTTAACGGCGGGCTAAAACGTGTGTCGGCGTGAGACGGGGAGACTGACGACAACCAGGAACCAACAGTCAGTCGTCACGGAACACGCGTTCGCGTTTCTCGTGACGTTCCTGAGCCTCGACGCTCATGGTTGCGATCGGGCGGGCATCCAGCCGTGCGACACCGATTGGCTCTCCCGTCACATCGCAATAGCCGTATTCGCCGTCATCGATCCGGCGGAGAGCGGCGTCGATTTTCGCGATCAATTTGCGTTGCCGGTCCCGCGCGCGCAGCTCAAGCGCCCGATCCGCTTCCGATGTCGCGCGATCGGCCACATCGGCATGCTGCTCTGACTTTTCATTCAGCGTGGCGAGCGTTTCACGCGTTTCGGCGACGATCTCGTCGCGCCAGTCCATGAGCTTTTTGCGAAAATATGCCTGCTGGCGCTTGCCCATGAAGGGCTCGTCATCGCTCGGCCGGTAATTCTTCGGAAGACGCGTCATGCTGGGATCTCCCACCCTGCGCTGTGGTCGTCACGGGAGCGTTCGGCGTGTGCGCGTCTCTTCGTCAAACGGTCCATTCAAGTCAAGCGGAATGCTGGCTTGGTGGCGCTTGACCACAGGCGTCGCAGTGAAACGCGCAAACCGCGGAAAATTTCAGAATGCACGTTTAAGTTGTTTTCACCTCTGGCTGCCATTGTCCTGGTGAGCGCCGTACGCGGTGCTCCAACCCTGGGAAAAGGACCAGCGATATGTCTCACCCGATGCTCTCCAACCCGAGCACGTGTCACGGGCAATCGCGCAGCCACCACAAGAGCCAACAAGGGCCCACCGCGCTGCTTCAGCCCAACATCCACTCCGCTCGGCGCGTTGAGTGGTTCGTCGTGTCTTCCCGTTTCGGGCCGCGCGATGGATGGACTGAAAACTTCCCCTCGCCTTTTCCTCTGCAGTCCGTACCACCTCAGCAAACGGAGGCGCGATGACCCAAACCGATGTCGTGCGAGATTCCCACTCCTCGCCTGGCATGAGAACCTCCGTTGCCGCGCTCCATTGAGCTGATCGGCGAAGCGTCGGAAGCATTGCTTCCACCCAAACCGACGTATCGCCATACCCTACCACCCGTCAGCTCGACGGACCGCTCAATACGGAATTGACGCAAACGCTGTCGCGTCACAGGCGCCACCCCTATCGCCTCACACAAGGGTGGCGCCTGCTCGCGTTTGTGAAAGACGCGCGGAAACGCCTGTTCGGCAGCGTTGTTATTTTTTCGTGGAAACCGTGACGTCTATTGCGCGCAATGCGTTTTTGCCCAAGACGTCAGCCCATGCGCCGCTTTCTCTTTCATCCCGCCTCTGTCCTTTGCGCCGTTGCGCTCGGTGTCGCTGCCTGTGCTGGTGCACCGCCGTCGCTTGATGCGATACAACCGGTCACAAATACCCAGCCGCTTGGGCTGCTGCAGGCTGACGCTCTTCGGAGTGCGGTGGCCGGGCAGAGCCTGCAATGGATACGCGCGCGTGATCGGGCCTCCGGTCAGACGGATTTTCTGCGGGATGGGGGCATGCGCTGGAAGCGTTTTGACGTTGACGCGGCGGGCTCTGGTCGGTGGAGCATTGAGGATGACCGGCTGTGCCAGACCTATGATCCGACACCGACGTGGAAAGGCGGACGCGTGTGCCGCACGCTGACGCGCAATCCTGACGGCGCATTGATCACGAGTTCCAATGACGGTGGCCGGGTCACCTACACACCGGCGGGCAAACCCGCATCGTGACATCCAAAATGACCAATCATACTTTTTCTCCTTTCCTGCGAATTACCTTGCGTCCGCTCATGCTTGTGCTGACACTCGCGACGATGATCGCCATGCCATTTGTTTCAGCGAGCGCGCGCGTCACCACGGGCGCGGAACAGCTCATTCTCTCTGCGTTCAATGCGCTTAATGGCAAGCGCGTCGGGCTGATTACCAATCAGACCGGCCGGGTTGGGAAATCGCATCTCGTCGACATTCTGGCCGATGCGCCCAACCTAAAGCTCGTGCGCATTTTCGCGCCCGAGCACGGATTTCGCGGCCTCGTTGAAGCGGGGAAGAAAGTCAGCGACAAGCGCGATCCGAAGACCGGGGTCGAGGTCGCCAGTCTGTACGGAAAGACCAAGAAGCCGACACGACGGATGTTGCGCGGGCTCGACGTGCTCGTCTTCGATATCCAGGATGTGGGCGTGCGGTATTATACCTATATCTCGACGATGGGCCTCGCGATGCAGGCGGCGGCGGAAGCCGGATTGCCATTCGTCGTGCTCGATCGTGCCAATCCGCTTGGTGGGACGTATGTCTCCGGTGACGTGCTGGAGATGCGCCATTCCTCATTTGTCGGCCAGTACCCCATCCCGATTGTCCACGGCATGACGGTTGGCGAGCTCGCGCGGATGATCAAGGGTGAGGGTTGGTTGCCCGGCCTAGGTCGCTTGGATCTCACGGTCGTGAAGATGCGCGGCTGGTCGCGCGATATGCTTTGGCCAAACGTGTCCGACGCATGGATCGCGACCAGCCCGAACATCCCGACATTTGAATCAGCACTCGTCTATCCCGGCATCGGGATCGTCGGGCTTACAGACGTGAACGAAGGGCGCGGTACGCCGATCCCGTTCTCGCAATTCGGTGCGCCGTGGCTTGATGCTCGGGAGGCCGCCCGCCGGTTGTCGCGGGCCGGACTGCCCGGGGTGAAGTTCCGCGCTGTGCGCTATGTGCCGAAGTCCATTCCAGGCGTTGCGGTGGACCCGCTGTTCCGTGGCCGACAGGTCAACGCGGTGCGGTTGAGGATCACAGACGCCGCCGCCTACCGACCGCTTGAGACCGGCATCCATGCACTGGTCGAAACGTGGCGTCAGCATCGTCGGTCGGGTCGGAAACAGTTCATCCGCCAGTCCCGCATGTTCACGTTGATTTCCGGGACGCGGCGTTTGCGCCGGGCGCTTGAAGCGGGTCGTACCCGCCGGTATAGCTGTCGCGGCCACGGGCCCCCGCCAGGATCACGTCATCGCCGCTGTCGCCGAGCACAGTGTCA
>JBCAXC010000119.1:0-6784 GCA_038534255.1 Pseudomonadota bacterium | reverse complement strand
ATACAGGCACCGACGCCGTCGCCGATCTGGAGCGCGCCGTCTCAAGCGTGCTGGCCTCGTTTCGCACCGGCGCGAACTCATGGCTTTCCCTCATTCTGGGGCGACGGATTGACCGTCTGCTGTTCGCCGCCACGAAAGCCGACCACCTGCACGAAACATCGCATGATCGCCTCAAGGCCGTACTCAATGTACTGACCGAGAAGGCGCGTGGCACAGCCGATTTCGCCGGCGCCGAGACGGCGATCGAAGCCATCGCATCAGTCCGCGCCACCCGCCAGGCGACGAAGCATGTCGACGGCGAGGAGCTTGGCTGCATCATCGGCACACCGATGCCTGGAGAAAAAATCGACGGCACGACATTCTACGGCAACCGCGAGGCCGCAATCTTTCCAGGCGACCTGCCGGACGACCCGGCCGCAGCCCTGCGCGATCCGCGGGCGTTCGCAACGCAAACCGCGTTTCTGCGTTTCCGCCCTCCGACAGCACCGAACGCGCGCACACCCCTGCCGCACATCCGTCTGGACCGCGCGCTCCAGTTTCTCCTCGGAGATCGCTTGACATGAGCAACGACACAGCGCGTCCCGACAAAGCGAAACAGCGCAAACCCCGCAGCTTCGATCCGCAGGAAACCGTGATCGAGGAGACAATGTCCGACGCGCGCGATACCGGTCTCGAGGATGAGATGGACCCGACAGCGCGCGCTGGAGCGGATGGCGACGCTCAATTCCAGACGCCGACGCTTGCCGATCTGAAACGCGGCTTTCGCTGGGGCGCGCTCTTCTTTGCAGCCGCGTTCGCACTCGTCGGCATCGCGCTCTCGCTCTGGTTCGCCCGGCTTGTCTCGGTTGCACTCTCCCGTGACGACTGGGTCGGTTGGGCCTCACTCGGCCTTCTCGGCCTGATGGCGCTCGCGCTCCTTGCCATCGCACTCAGAGAAATTCTCGGTCTCATGCGGCTGCGCAACATCACGGCGCGGCGCCAGCAGGCGGATGCGGCCCTGCGTCAGGGAGATAAAAAGGCAGCGCGCAGCGCCGTCGCCGCATTGCGCAAATCATTGCGCGGCCGACGGGATATGCGGTGGGCGCTCGACAACCATCGCCAGAACGCGTCCAGCACGCACGACGCACGCGAAACGCTCACGTTGGCCGATCGTGATCTGCTCGCCCCGCTCGACCGCGAAGCCCGCAAGGTCATCGCCCAATCCGCCAAACGCGTCGCCGTCGTGACAGCACTGAGCCCGGCCGCCGTGCTCGATGTCATCTTCGTGTTCGTCGAGAATGTTCGCATGCTGCGCCGCCTAGCAACGCTTTACGGCGGTCGACCTGGGCTTACCGGTGGCATCGCGTTCGGCAAACGCGTTGTCGGCCATTTGATCGTCACCGGCGGCGTCGCTCTGACCGATGATCTTCTCGGTCAATTCGTCGGGCAGGATCTCCTCCGCCGTCTGTCTCGCCGCATGGGCGAAGGCGTGTTCAACGGCGCACTGACCGCCCGGATCGGCGTAGCCGCCGCCGAGATGGTCCGCCCCCTCCCATGGATCGAGACGACGCCACTGAAGTTCCGCGAAATCGCCCGGGAGATCGCATTCCGGCGGGCGGCGAAGTCAGCAAAGGACGCTGAGTGAGCGCGCTTCAGATGATCGCCTTCTCGACGAACGGCTCTCCAGCGACGATCCGCTCATAGCCAAGCTCGGACATATCGAGTGTGCGATAATCACCGTAAGTCAGCAGCTCGGACATCGCCCGCCCCATCGCCGGTGACTGCTGGAAGCCGTGACCGGAAAACCCATTGAGGAAGAAAAAGTTTTCGACCTCGGGGTGCGGACCGATGATCGCGTTCTGATCGAGCGTATTGAAATCATAGTGACCGACCCAGGTGTTGATCAGCTTGACGCGCTCGAATGCGGGGATGCGGTTGGCGATCGCGGGCCACGCTTTTTCCTCCCACACACTGTGGTCGATCTCGAAGTTATCGTGCGCGACCGCGCCATCGTCCGCGATCGGGGGGCAGCCTGCGAGATAGTACTGCCCGTCCGTGCGCACATGCACGCCGGACGGATCGATGGTCAGTGGCACATCCCGATCCAGCGTGTCTTCCGCATCAAAAATGAAGGTGTAGCGCGGCCGCGGTTCTACCGGGTGCCCGGTAATCCCGGCCATTTCAGCCGTCTGCGCGCCGCGCGTACCGGACGCGTTCACGACACTGCCAACGGAGACCGTCTCGCCGGTTGCAAGTGTCACGGCGGTGACCCGCCCGCCGTCCCGCGTCATCTGCGTCACTTCGTTGTGGAGATACTCCGCGCCCCCGCGCCGCGCCATCCGCTTCCACCAGTCGAAAAGCGTATTGCCATCGAAGTATCCTTCGTCCTGCGTATTGTGACTGCCGGCGACAATGCCGTCCAGGTTGTAGAATGGATAAGCTGCCAGAATTTCCTCCGGCGTCATGATTTTTGTGCCCGCGCCACACGCCGCCTGAATTTCCTGACACTCTTCCAGGACGGAGAGAAAATCCGGATTATCCGCGAGATACATGTAGCCATAGCTCTGCAGCACAGGCTCCGGCACCTCCGGATCACCCCCCATGTAGGCCCGAAAATTCTTGATGAACTCTGCGCCGAACTGAGAGATGCGGATGTTGATCTCGGTCGAGAACTGCTGGCGGATGCATGAGTTTGTTCGGCTGGTCCCGGCAAATTCATAGGTCGGATCGCGCTCGACCACGAGCAGGCGCCCATCAAAATCCGGATTGTTGATCGTGAACCAGGCCGTCGACGAGCCGAGCATGGCGCCGCCGACAATCGCGACGTCGTAGTGCGCGTGCTGCGGTCGCGAAAATTCGGTTGTGTCCACCACGATGTCTCTCCCCCGCTCATCCAGGTGGCAGACGCTAACGCAGGGTGGAGTGGTGCGCCAGCGACTGGAAGCACAAGGGGATCAGGTCAGGCTCAGGTCCGCTCGCAGAACCCGTGCAGCTGTCCGCCGACAGGTTGACCAACGATGCCGAGATGGCGTGAGTGCACCGCAGGCACGCGCTCGCCGTCGCCATAGAGCGTCGTCAGCGTCAGGTAGCCCGCCACCGTCACCTCAATGAAGTGCGTGGCATCAATCGCCGCCACGACTTTCACGTCGGTGCGTCCCGTCTTTGTCGTCAGTTCGGCGACTTTCGCGCGGGGCGAGGCGCGTGAAATCTTGAAAGCGAGCGGAGATGGCGTGTCTGCAGCGAACGCTTCGTCAGCGACCTGCCAGGCCGCACCACCCTCAAAGCTGCAGCTATAGACTGTGTCCGTGTCAGCGCGCGTCGCATCCGAAAGGGCAACGCCAGCCAGTGCCAAACCCACCAGCAGCGCCAGAGCGCGGCTACCCAACTTGCTCATCTTTGTCCCCCATTAGCCGTCTGCGGCATGGCGAAAAGGCGCGCTGATGATGGCTGAATTGTGAGCACGCGACGAACACCGGTTCACAAGTGAGAGGCCACGTCACGCACACCCGTTCGATCGGTCCCGACCTGCCATCCCGATGCTGCCTACGCGGGTGGCGGACCGAAGATCGTCACCGCGTTTAACCCGCCGAACGCAAACGAATTCGACATCGCGTAGTTGACCTCGCGCTCACGCCCCGTGTTCGGCGTATAGTCAAGATCGCACTCCGGATCGGCATCCACGAAATTGACGGTCGGCGGCACAAAGTTCTCTTCAATCGCCTTGATGCAGGCAATCGCCTCGACACCGCCACCCGCCCCGAGCAAGTGCCCATGCATCGACTTGGTCGACGAGATAGAGATTTTCTCCGCGTGGTTTTTGAACACACCGCGGATCGCTTTCGTCTCGTTCGTGTCGTTGACCGCCGTCGCGGTGCCATGTGCGTTGAGATAATCGATCTCGCTGCCGTCGAGCCCCGCGTCGTCGAGCGCGATCTGCATCGCGTTCATTGGGCCTTCCGTGCTCGGGTTGATCATGTCCTCGGCGTCCGACGTCATGCCGAAGCCAACCATCTCGGCATAGATCTTCGCACCGCGGGCCTGCGCATGCTCAAGGCTTTCGAGCGTCAGGATACCGGCACCTTCGCCAAGAGTTGTGCCATTGCGGTTTTTCGAGAACGGGAAACATCCGTCCGGCGAGAGCACGCGCATGGCCTGCCACGCACGGAATGATCCGTAGGTGATCGCCGCTTCTGACGCGCCCGCCACGCCGATGTCCGTGATGCCGTGACGAATATAGTCGTACAGAATGCCGATGGCATGGGCGGCCGTCGCGCACGCACTGCATGTGGCGAATGTCGGTCCCTTGATGCCGGCCTCAATGCCGACATGAGAGGCCGCCGAAGAGCCGATGAAGCGCAGCAGCGTGAAGGGATGCGTGGCCTTCTTGCCGTGCTCGTACATGTCCTTGTAGGCGACATCCATCGTCGTCAGGCCACCGGCGCCACTCCCAATGATCGACGCCGCGCGATGACCGTCAGCGATCGGCAGCTCGATCCCGGCATCTCGCAGCGCTTCATGCGCCGAGATACCAGCAAACTGCGAATAGCGGTCGGCGATCAGAATCAGTTTGTTCGTCAGGTGATCGCGCGGATTGAAGTCTTTTACCTCCGCGGCGATGTGGATGTAGAGATCCGCGAGATCGAACCCGGTGATCGGGCCAACGGCGCACTTGCCCGCCCGCATCCCGCTCCACGTTTCCTCAGCCGACATGCCAAGCGGCGTGACCGCGCCCATGCCCGTCACGACCACGCGACGGGTATCATTCGTTTTCGTCATTCAGAGAACCCGCCGTTGGGTTGTGGCCGCTGTGCGGGAGCGACCCGGCCTCGTGCTGCACATTGGGGGCGTGCAGCGACGACTGCGCTTTGGGGGGGAAGGCGTGGGCTCGACGCGGCGTAATGCGCGCGTCAGGCCGTCGCCGGTTCGCCGCTCGCATCGACGAGCGCAGAAACGCGATCGACCACAGAGCCGACGGTCTTGAAGTCTTCGACTTCCTCGTTGGCATTGTAGGGGATCTCGATCCCGAAACTGTCCTCAATATCGAACACGATCATCGCCAGATCGAGCGACTCGATGTCGAGGTCTTCCAGTTTAGTGTCGAGCCCGATGTCGTCGCGCGGCTCTTTCATATGCTTCTTGAGGATCTCGATGATCTTTGGTGCGACGTCGCTCATGTTCAGTACTCCTGCCCGCATGTTGCGGCGCAAACGGTTTTTCGTGTGCTAATGCAGTTGCCGGTGAAGGGCAAGTCAGGCTGCGTCGCGCAATCGCGGCTCAGCGGCGCTCGCCCCTTGCATACCCCGGACCAACACCGGTGATCACCACGTTGCGGCGCAGCAACTGCCCTGAAATAGGGCCGTTTCCGTGGCGCGAACACCGTGCACGTCTTGTTTACCTTAGCGTCAACTACCGCAAGTTGCACGATCAACGCAACACGCCAGCGCGCCTCTTTCAGGTGATTGTCCTGCGAAGCATGTCGGGCAACTCGGTTGCGGCACGCCAAGCGCCCGGCGGAGCCCCCGCAAGTGCCCGGGTTTTTGCTGAACGGCCGCACTCTATGACATACACCGTTCCAAAGCATACGACGCGAGATGGATGACGCGACAACCGTCGCTGAACGAGGCGCGCGCAAGGGGGAGGCAGATGATGAGCGACACGATCGCCATGCCGTGGATCGATGCGTATCCGCAGGGTATTGCTTGGGATGCAGAGTTTGCCGCGACACCCCTGACGGAAATCATCGACACTGCCGTCGCCAAGTTTGGCGCGAAAACCTGCACGAACTTTCTCGGAAAGCTGACGACGTATGCTGAACTCGGGCGGCTGGTCGACGAGGCAACAGCTGGCCTGCAGGATCTTGGCGTGACGAAGGGCAAGAAGGTCGGGCTGTTCCTGCCAAACTGCCCAACTGCCATCATCTACTACTACGCCATCCTGAAAGCCGGCGGCACGGTGGTGAACTACAATCCGCTCTACACGGTCGAAGAGCTGGAGTTTCAGGTCCGCGACAGCCAGACCGACATCATGATCACCCTCGACCTCAAGATCCTCTTCGAAAAGGTCGAGGCGCTGATCAGCATTGGTGCGCTGAACAAGGCCGTGGTTTGCCACTTCCCGAAGCTGTTGCCGGGGCTCAAATCGGTTTTGTTCAAGCTCGCGAAAGGCAAGGAGCTCTCAAAGCCAAAGGCCTCGCCCGTCGCCAAGAAGTTGCACATCGTTGACGACGTCCTGCGCGGCACTGGCGGTCCGCGCCCGGAGATCGATCCGGTCAACGACCTCGCGGTGCTCCAGTACACCGGCGGCACCACGGGTACGCCCAAAGGTGCCATGCTGACCCATGCCAATCTGCACACCAATGTGCAGCAAGTGCTAGCCTGGGCGCCCATGATGAAGCCCGGCCAGGAAAAGATGCTCGGCGTCCTGCCGCTCTTTCACGTCTTCGCCATGACAGGTGTGATGAACTACGGCCTGGCGCTCGGCTGCGAGATCGTGATCATGCCGCGCTTCGATCTCGATGGCGCGTTGAAGCTGATCAAGGACACCGAGCCGACGATCATGCCGGGCGTGCCGACCATCTTCAACGCGATGATGAACCATCCAAAGGTGAAGGCCGGGAGTTATGATCTTTCCTCGCTGAGACTTTGCCTCTCCGGCGGCGCCCCGTTGCCGCTTGAAGTCAAACGCGAATTTGAACGCCTGACCGGATGCAGCCTCATCGAAGCCTATGGTCTGAGCGAAACGTCACCCGGCGCCACGTTCAATCCCGTTGACGGCCCAGCCAAGGAAGGTTCGATCGGCCAGCCAC
>JBCAXC010000118.1:0-6827 GCA_038534255.1 Pseudomonadota bacterium | reverse complement strand
CGACACCCGGCGTCTCAACGGCCACGTTGTCGCTCATCGAGCACTCCGTCACCATCAACACCTTCGGCGGACGGTTCGTCTGCACCCAGTTGATCATGCCGGACGTGGAGCCGGTAAAGTCCGCTTCCTCGATCACATCCGGCGGGCACTCCGGATGTGCGATGATCTGGATCGACGGATCGGCGGCCCGGTAGGCGCGCAGTTCTTCGCCCGTGAAGCGCTCATGCACTTCGCACTGGCCCTTCCATGTCAGGATCTCGACATCGGTCTTGGTCGACACATAGTTCGCGAGGAACTGGTCAGGGATCAGCAGCACCTTTGGCGCACCAAGGCTTTCCACGACCTGCACCGCGTTGGAAGACGTACAGCAGATATCACACTCGGCTTTCACATCGGCCGACGTGTTCACGTACGTGACGATCGGCACGCCGGGATTGGCCTCCCGCAACAGGCGGACATCCGCCGCCGTAATCGACTCCGCCAGCGAACACCCGGCATCTGAGTCAGGGATCAGCACCGTCTTGTCGATGTTCATCAGCTTCGACGTCTCGGCCATGAAGTGCACACCGCACTGCACGATGATATCGGCATCGACCTTGCCCGCCTCCTTGGCGAGCTGCAGGCTGTCGCCCATGAAGTCGCCGATGCAGTGAAAAATCTCCGGCGTCATATAGTTGTGCGCGAGGATGACGGCGTTGCGCTCTTTCTTCAGCCGATTGATGTGAAAAATATACGGCGCGAAGCGCGGCCACTCGATCGCCGGCACGACGTCTTTCACCTTTTCATAGAGCGCATCCGTCTCGGCCTTCACCTCATCGGTGTAGCTGAGGTCAGGCATATCGAGGATGCCGAGGCGGTCTGCTGCGGGCGTTTTCACGGTGTCGTTGTGGAGTGCCGTCATTGCCGTATCTCCTTGCTTTCGCTCGATAAATTTCACTTGAGAGGTTATTGCTCAAAGTGAGTATATGCCGAGCCCTAAAACAGGCCGGTCGCTGACATGGGGCATCCGCGCACCGGCCTTCTGACCTCTATGTAGGGCTCAAACGCCCGGATTTCCAGCGCTTTTGCCGAAAATCCGGGCCAATACCGGCCAGCTCAGCGCTCAGTTGAGCGTGGCGTGGACCCGAACACCAGGCGCCGGGCGCTCCAGCAAAACCTCTGAGCGGAAACGGAACAGCTTCGCAGGTCGCCCACCGGTGTGCGTTCGCACGTTCCCGGTCGCCTCGACCAACCCGCCACTCTCCACCAGCCGCCGGAAATTCTGCTTGTGGAGATGGCTGCCAAGGATGGCCTCTACCGTCTTCTGCAATTCGAACAGCGTGAAGTCGGCATCCATCAGCTCGAACACAACGGGCCGATACTTGATCTTGGCCCGCAGGCGACCGAGCGCGGTCGCGAGAATACGTCGGTGATCGAGATGCATCGCCCGCCCGAACTGGGGGAGACCATCCCACTGCGCCGCAGCATCCCGGCCCTCGCGCGCCGCCTCTTCGACGAGCCCAGCCTCGAACAGCAACTCGTACCGCTCCAGCACCTTTTCCTCGTCCCACTGCGTCCCGTCCGTCCCGAAACACATCCGCAGCCGATCTGCGCGCGAAAATGGGGACCCGGCCACATCCGGTCGATCAGACGTTTGATCCGCGAGCCAGCGTGTCAGGCGTGGCACGATCTCGTCGTCGATGATCTCGGGCTTGCCGCTGCGCCAGTCTTCCCACGGGAAGAACGCGTAAACCCCCTGCCAGTGACCACCCGTCAGCGCCGTCGATTCATCGAACCGGTTGAGCGCGAGATATCCGATGGAGACAGCGTGGGGCTCATTGTCATCGGCACGCGCATGGCGTCCGCGATCGCCGAAGGTGTAGAGCTGCTCGGCATAACCAAGATGCAGGCCCGTCTGGTCCGCCACCCAGGTCCGCAAACCGGCTTCCAGCGTGCGATGCCGGATTGGCGTAAACGGCCCAAACGGTAGTGCCTCCAGCGGACGGTCATCGACCGGCTGGCGCACAGTCAGGATCTGAGGGTTATCCTTGGCACACGTGATGATCGCCGCGTTGAGGCCAATCTCGATCGCTGCGGGCCCGCTGCGCTCGGTCATCGCATCCGGGCCCACCATGCCCTCACGTTGCGGTGTGTTGCTGTTCGGTGCTGCGCACACGTCGTCATGTCTGCTCATGTCGTGCCCCATTCCTGAGCGCTTCGGCTCGTCCAGGTCACAGCCAATTCCCCCGGTCCATCGTCCGCAAATGTGGAAACCCGAACCCTTGTACCCCGCCGCAGCCTTTGACGCTCGAATTCAGGCGAGTTTGCGGCTTTTGCGAGGTGCTCTTGTGGCCGTGCACCAGCCGGTTTCACCCGTCCGAGAGCCGCAAAAGCGCAAATTTCTCCAGGAATGCCGCCTGCGCAATCCGCGTCTCACAGGCGGTGAGCGCGGCCAGCCGATCGGACAGGCGTGCTGGCAGTGTGTCTCCCGCCAACGGGAAATATAGGGCCGCCTCATCCTCGCTGAACCCAGCCAGCCGCGTCGCTTCGTAATAAGCCGCAATCCCGTCCGCCTGCTTGATCGTCGCGGCGATCTCATCCGGCAGCGGATCGTCAATGTCGAACGCGCGATGGATGGCCGAACCGAGCCGCAGCTCGAACGATTTATAATCCCGCCCGATCGCCGTCTTGAACGGAGATATCAGGTCGCCCACGACATACTCCGCCGCATCATGAAGCAGGGCCGCCAGCCGCCATTGTGGCACCAACTCCGGCACAAGCGCGTCACAGATATCCGCCACAAGCACACTGTGCTGCGCGACGGAAAAGGCATGCACCCCGACCGTCTGTCCGTTCCAGCGGGCAACGCGCGCGAGCCCATGCGCAATATCATCGATGTCGATGTCCGCCGGGGAGGGGTCCAGCAGGTCGAGCCGTCGCCCGGAAAGCATACGCTGCCAGGCCCGCGGCTTCGGTGCATTAAGGTTCGTCATCCCGGATACCGCAGATGAGGTCACGAGGCGCGCGCACCATGCTCGAACGTCGGCGCGTCGAACGTCTTGGCGAGTTTGGCGCATGCGGCACGGCGGGGGCATCCGACAAGATGATCATTGACCATGCCCATCGACTGCATGAACGCATACATCGTCGTCGGCCCGACGAACCGGAACCCGAGCCCCTTCAGCCGCTTCGACATCGCCTTGCTCGCCGCCGTCTCCGCTGGCACATCTGCCATCGTCACGAAACGGTTCTGCGTGATCTGCCCGTCGACGATGTCCCATAGCAGTCCGGCGAACGAACCCTTTTGCTGGATCTCGAGATACGCTTGCGCGTTGGTAATCGTCGCCTCGATCTTCGCCCGGTTGCGCACGATCCCGGTGTCGGCCATCAGCTTTTCGATCTTCGCCGGGCGGTAGCGCGCGATCTTCGCGGCGTCGAAGCCGTCAAACACTTTTCGGAAGTGATCGCGCTTACGCAGGATCGTGATCCACGAGAGCCCGGCCTGAAACCCTTCGAGAACCACCTTCTCGAACAGTTTCTGATCGCTGCCGTTCGGCACGCCCCATTCCGTGTCGTGATAGTCAATGTATTGCGCATCGTCGCCCGCCCACGGGCAGTGAGACATCTTGCTCATGACGCCGCGCTTTCAGTATCCTGATCGAGCGAATAGTTCGCCCAGGCCGGTGCCGCCAAGTGTAATTTTTCTCCCTCACACATGATCGGCACGCCGTCCGCCAGCGCATCGCGAACCCTGTCGATCCGCGCAATCGCAATACCGCGCCCCTCAGCGCTTGTTCCGAGCGTTGCCACAGGCCGCTCACCGGCGAGTATCTCCGCGCCCTGCCCCGGCAGCCGGTCGCCGTCAGCCTGCACACCAAGGACCCGTCGACGTGCCGTCCCCCGATGCCGCATCCGCGAGACGACCTCCTGACCGACGTAGCACCCCTTGGAAAAATTCACGCCGCCGAGCAGGTCGAAGCAGGCGTCATGCGGAAACGTCTCGCCCAGCGCGTAATCCGTCCCGCCTTCGGGGACAGCGTGCCCGACACGAAACGCGTTGTAAGCGTCAAGCGCTGACGGATCGTCAGGCAAGCCCTCGCGCGCGACGATCCCGCGATGCCCAAGCGCGCTCAGCCGCGGATCAGCCGGGCCAACGCTCACGTCAACATCCGCACCCCACGACGCAACGACCGCATGATCGCCCAGCGGCTCAATCTCGACAGCAGCCCGCAACTTGTAAAAGCCGAGCCGTTTCGCCAGCGCCTCGGCCTGACTCTGCGCCACGTCCACCATCAGCGCGTCACCCGCGCGGTGGACGATAAACTCGAACAGGATTTTTCCCTGCGGCGTCAGAAGCCCGGCATGGCTGCTGCCACCGTCCGTGAGGCCCGCAACATCGGCCGTCACCAGTCCGGACAGAAAATCGATCGCATCATCCCCACGGATCGCCAGGACAGCACGGTCGCTCAAATGGGCGTGCATCGCTCGTCTCCGCTGAGGTCAGTGTCAGGCCAGGGTCAGTGCGCCATCAGGGCACCGCCTTGCATCCCTGCCGAGACTTACGTAACCGGTCAGGCCTCCGCAAGCGCCTCCGTGCTGCCCCCCGCCATAGGAGCCACCCGATGCCCACCCCCTCCTCATTCCGGGACAGCGGCCCGTTTGATCTGCTCATCACCGGTGGAACGCTGGTCAACCACGACGGCATCGGCACTGGCGACATCGGCGTGCGCGACGGGCGCATCGCGGCCATCGGCGACCTCGCCACATCAAGCGCGGGCGAAACCATCGATGCAACGGGGCTCCATATCCTCCCGGGGGTCATTGACAGTCAGGTGCACTTTCGTGAGCCCGGCATGGAGCAAAAAGAGGACCTCGAGACCGGCAGCCGTGCAGCGGCGATGGGCGGCGTGACGAGCGTATTTGAGATGCCGAACACCAACCCGCTCACAACCTCTGCCGACGCGTTGGCCGACAAGGTCTCCCGCGCGCACCACTGCATGTACTGCGATTTCGCGTTCTATGTTGGCGGAACGCACCACAACGTCGGCGACATTCCCGAGCTGGAGCGCCTCCCCGCAAGCGCCGGCATCAAGGTCTTTATCGGATCATCGACAGGCGATTTGCTGATCGACGACTTGCCGGGCCTTGAAGCCGTCATCGCAAAGCTTTCCCGCCGCGCAGCCTTCCACTGTGAAGACGAGGCGCGTCTCAACGCCCGCAAGGATGTCCGCCGCACCGGCGATCCATCGAGCCATCCCGAGTGGCGCGATCCCGAGGCTGCGCTGATCGCAACGCGCAACCTCGTCGGCCTCGCGATGAAGCATCGCAAGCGCGTGCACGTACTGCACATCTCAACCGCGCAAGAGATGGCCTATCTCGCGCATCATCGTCAGTGGGCCAGCGTCGAAGTGACACCACACCACCTGACACTTGATGGCGCCGAGGTCTATGCCCGTCTCGGCACACGCGTACAGATGAACCCGCCGGTCCGCGACACCGCCCACCGCGATGTCATCTGGCAGGCGCTGCGCGAAGGCGTCGTCGATGTCCTTGGCTCCGACCACGCGCCGCACACGCTGGAGGAAAAAGCCGCGGAGTACCCGGCATCCCCTTCCGGCATGCCCGGCGTCCAGACGCTGGTGCCAATGATGCTCGATCATGTGAACGCCGGACGGCTGACGCTTCAGCGCTTCGTCGATCTCACCAGTCACGGTCCGCAGCGCCTCTTTGGCATCGCAGGCAAGGGCCGATTGATGGCGGGCTACGACGCCGATCTCACGATCGTCGATCTCAAAGCCTCCCGCACGATCACCAACGACTGGATCGAAAGCCGCTGTGGCTGGACGCCCTATGACGGAGTGACGGTGAAGGGCTGGCCTCGGGGAACCATCATCCGCGGCCGACGCGTCATGTGGGACGACGAACTGATCGGCCCGGCCAACGGCGAGGCCGTAAAGTTTCACGAAGCCGGCGTCTGAGACCGTTGATCATCTAGTCTTTGCTCGCGGCCGCGGCGCGCCACGTCATTGCGTGCAGCGTGCCATCGCCGCCGATGACAATCGTCAGATGCTTGCCCGCCCAGACGTGATCGCCACCGCGCATCACAACCGGACCGTCGAGCGCACCCTCGATCGCACGCAAAAGCGCAGCAATGTTCCCCGCCTGCGCCACCAGACAGGTCACGCCGGCCTCGAGATCATCCGCAGCATCCGCGCCGCAACCGGGCGCCGCGATCACTGGTGTCAGCTCGTTGAACTCGAGCGCTTCAAGCAATGCGTCGCGTGTGCCGAGCATGGCGGCATCCCGCAGCAACGCAATCGTCTCGCGAAGAGGAAGCCGTAACACTTCGCTGTCAGGTTGCGCCGTGACCGACGGCGTTTGCGCAGCGCCGTCACTCGGCGGGGCCAGCAGGGCGACCGCTACGGCTGCCCGGAGCGCGCACCACAAGGACCGTCGCAGGTGTTTCACGAAATCGCCCTCTTGCTGGCCGCATTCGGGATTGGCCTGACGCTCGCAGCACCGGGCGGGCCGGTCAACATCATGTGCGTCCAGCGCACGCTTGAGCACGGCTTCCACGGCGGTCTCGCCGTCGGGATCGGTGCGGTGCTCGGCGATGGGCTCCTTGCGCTGGCGGCGGCGTCCGGCCTGTCGTTCGTTCACACGGTGATGAACGTCTTCGTGGCGGAAATCCAGATCGTCGGCGGCTGCATTCTCGTCCTCTTCGGCCTCGGGCTTTCACGACACCAGCGCAAGCGCGTGCAAACGCCGAACGCCAAGGAGACACCCGTCGACGCGTCAGCAGTACGGACCGCCACCTTCGCGTCCCAGCTCCACATCATCCCGAAGTC
>JBCAXC010000117.1:0-6837 GCA_038534255.1 Pseudomonadota bacterium | reverse complement strand
CTTGACCAGATCGTCCGGACTGCGCTTGCAGGCCGTGAGGATATCAATGGCATCGGAGGTCTGTTTGTTCAGTTTCATGGCGTTGGCCTTACAGACCCGCCGAACGTGACGGATCGTTTCGGTGGCAGTCACACAATGGTCCCGGCGACCACGTTCTCATGATCTCGACCTTAATAGTACACTTCATCGGTGCGTGTCACGCACCCTCTGTGCACACTGCCGAAGGCTGCCTCAGGCCGGGTCGCCAAAACCCTCCAGCACGATCTTGCCCTTCGCTGTGCCTGTCTCGATCTGGCGGTGTGCCTCGCGCATGTTGGCGGCATTGATCGGCGAGAGGACGGATTGGAGCGTCGTGCGCAGGCGCCCGGCGTCGATCTCGTCCGCGGCCCAGCTGAGCAGGTCGTGTTGCGCTTTCATATCCCGCGTCTGGAACATCGCGCGCGTGAACATGAACTCCCAGTGCAGGCTGGCCGCCTTGGTCTTCATCGCAGCCATCGGCATCGGATCTTCGGTGCCGTCAATCGAGACGATGCCGCCCTGCGGTGCGATCAGCTCAACCGCGGCATCCCAATGGCCCATGTCGTTGAAGATCGCGACATGATCGACGAACTGCATGCCGAGCGCGCGGACCTGCGGGACCATGTCCTCGCGGTGATTGACGACGTGATCGGCGCCCAGTTCGCGGACCCAGGTTTCAGTCTCCGGTCGGGATGCAGTCGCGATGACGGTGAGGCCTGCATGTTTCGCAAGCTGGATGCCGATCGATCCAACACCGCCACCTGCGCCGACAATCAGAATGCTTTCACCCCGGTTGCCGCCGTCCCGGTCGATCCGCAGGCGATCGAAGAAAGATTCGTAGGCTGTGATCGTGGTCAGCGGCAGGGCTGCTGCTTCGGCGTGCGACAGCGTTGCGGGTTTGCGCCCGACGATGCGCTCATCGACGAGATGGAGCGCGGCGTTCGTGCCCGAGCGAGTGATGTCGCCCGCGTAAAAGACGGGATCGCCGACCTTGAAGAGGGTGACCTGATCGCCGACCGCATCGACGATGCCCGAGGCGTCATATCCGAGCACGCGCGGTGGATCTTCAACGTCAGACGGGTCGTTCAGCATCCCGAGGCGCACTTTCGTATCGACCGGATTGACCGCCACCGCGTGGACCGCCACGCGGATATCGTGGCCCTGCGGTTCCGGCGTCTCCATCGTGACGTCGTGAAATGCGTTCGGGTCGCTGACGGGAAGATAATGGGTGAGCGCGACAGCTTTCATCAGGGTCTCCGCAGGCTGGATGATGGTGCGATGATGCGCATGTGCGACCGTGGTATGCGCGGCGTATCATGTGGTCAGGAGGTCGGAAAGAGACGTCCTGTTTCGTTCGGGTAGAGGCTATACGCGGGGGAAGGGTTCACCTGTGTGATGGCGGCCAGGGAGGGTCAGGAATGAACAGACATGTGGCGCGCACCGAGTTCGAGGCGATTGCATCTGGTTACGATGCTGATCCGGCCCGGTCTCAATCGCTGCACGCGAGCGCGTATACGGATCCGCGATGGCTGGCGGTCGAGCGTGACGTCATTTTCTTCCGTTCTTGGCAGTGGTGCTGTCATGTCGAGAAGTTGCGGCGGCCGGGCGACTACATTGTCGTGGATGTGCAGGGGCGCTCCGTTGCGATCGTGCGCGATGACGCGGGAACACTGCGGGCATTTTACAATGTCTGCAAACATCGCGCGCATGAGTTGCTGGCTGGCGAGGGGCACGTGCGGCGGATCATGTGTCCGTACCACGCATGGGTCTACGATCTCGAAGGCCAGCTCAAGCGCGCGCCGCATACCGAAAACCTGGTTGACTTCGACGTGCAGGACATCTGCCTTGATGCCGTGCAGGTCGAGGAGTTCTGCGGGTTCGTTTACGTCAATCTCGATGCCGATGCGGCGCCGCTTGCCACGCAATCGGGCGCGCTTGCCGACGAGATCATGCACTACGCACCGGATGTGACTGACCTGACGTTTGCCCACCGCCTCGAGTTCACGATCCAGTCGAACTGGAAGAACGTCGTCGATAATTTTCTCGAGTGTTACCACTGCCCGACGGCGCACAAGGATTTTTGCTCCATGTTGAAGATGGACACCTACACGGTCACCACGCATGGCATCTATTCGAGCCACATGGCCAAGGCAGCGGATGGCCCGAACTCCGCCTACAGCGTCGAGGGCGCGACGGTGGATGATCACGCCGTCTGGTTCCTTTGGCCGACCACGTGTCTGCTCCGCTATCCGGGGCGCGGGAATTTTCTCGTCATGAACGTTGTGCCGGTTGACGAGACGACTACGCGCGAAACCTACGACTTTTACTTCGAGACCGCGGAACCGATCCCGTCGGAATGGGAGGCGATTGCGTACGTGCGGGATGTCCTGCAACAGGAAGATATTGATCTCGTTGAAAGCGTGCAGCGCGGGATGAATACGCCGGCATTTTCGCAAGGCCGGATCGTGCATGATCCAAACGGTTCCGGGAAAAGCGAGCATGCGGTGCATCACTTTCACGGCCTGGTGCTGGATGCCTATCGGCAGGCCGCAGACGCATGAGTGGTATGCTTGCGGGCAAGACCGCGTTCGTCACCGGCGGATGCGGTGGTATCGGGCGTGCGATTTGCGCCCGGTTCGCGAAGGAGGGCGCGCGGGTTTTCGCCGCTGATCTCTCGCAGGCTGGCTCACTAAGTGAAGCTGCTGGCGATGACGCCGAATATCTCTCCCTCGACGTGACGGACGAGGAGAGCGTGCGCAGTGCATTCAGCAAGATTGGTGCGACGCTGGATGTTCTCGTCAACGCGGCGGGCATCGAGATCGAAAAGACCATCGAAGACACCACGCTCGAGGAGTGGAACCAGTCCTTCGCCGTCAACGTCACGGGAACATTTCTGACGTCGAAGCATGCTCTGCCGCTGCTGCGGAATGCGGTTGCCACCTCGCCGGGTGGACCTTCGATCATCAACTTCGGGTCGTATGATGGTTTTATCGCTGACCCTGGTCTTGCCGCCTACTGCGCGACCAAGGGCGCGGTGCATGCTCTGACACGCGCCATGGCCTGCGATCACGGGCCGGAGGGTATTCGCGTCAACGCGGTCTGTCCCGGCTATATCGACACGCCGATGTTGCAGAGTTTTTTCGAAGGCGAGGGCTCAGGCGGAGACGGCGGTACGATCGAGTCGCTGCAGCAGGCTGTGCGTGATGTGCATCCGATGCGCCGCTACGGCACGCCTGATGACGTCGCCAACCTCGTCAACTGGCTGGCGAGCGATGAGGCGCGCTATGCATCGGGTCAACTCTGGGTGCTTGATGGCGGGCTTTCCGCGCAGGTCCAGCAGATGCGGTTGTGAGTGTGGTGGGTGATCTGACCGGCAAACGCGTGCTCATCACCGGTGGCAGCCGTGGGATCGGTCGCGCCACGGTGGACGCGTTTCTCCACGTCGGAGCCGAAGTCGTCACGTGTGGGCGTGGTGCGCGACCGGAAGATCTGCCTGAAGCGGTCGCCTGGCACACGGCAGATGTTGCGCGCGGCGCTGATGTGGATCGGCTGGCTGCCGCGTGCGGTCCGCTTGATGTCCTCGTGAACAACGCGGGTGTCCAGGTCGAGAAGACCGTAACGCAATCCAGCGATGCCGACTGGGATGCGGTTATAGGGGTCAATGCGAAGGGGATTTTTCTCCTCTGTCGCGCGGTGATCCCAGATATGGCTGCGCGCGGTGGCGGGGTGATCGTGAACATCGGCTCGATCTCCGGGCATGTCGCCGATCCGGCGATGGCGCTCTACAACGCATCGAAGGCGTTCGTGCACGGGCTGACGCGTTCGATCGCGGTAGATCACGGTGCGGAGGGTATTCGCTGCAATGCCGTGTGTCCCGGCTGGATCATGACCGGTATGGCGGACGCGGCTTTCGAGCTGGCCAGTGATCCGTCCGCTGCCAAGCGCGATGCGCTTGCGCGGCACGCTGTCGGACGGTTCGGTGCACCAGAGGATATTGCGAACATGGTGCTCTGGCTCGCCAGCGATGCGGCGGGCTATGTCACGGGTCAGACGTTCACTGTTGACGGTGGATTGACGGCAGCGTCGCCCCTTCAGCCCGGATTGTTCTGAGCTTGGAGGAGAGAAAAATCATGAAGCCGATTGCGGACGGAGATCGCCGCGTTGCCAACATCTATGACGATGCGTTCGTGCCGTTTGTTGACGACACGGGGCCATGTGACGGCGAGACCGTCTTGCAGGTCAACGCGCATGCGGCCCCGGGTGTCGGGTTTCACGTCTACCGCATGGCGCCGGGCACGACGACCACTCCCCATGAGCACACGGACCACGAGGAGTTTCTCGTCCTTGAAGGAACGCTCACGGATCACGACGGCTTTGTCTATCGCAAGGGAGACCTGGTTTGGTTGCGCAAGGGCACGATCCATTCTTCGCATTCGGAAGAGGGTGCTCTGCTGGCGGTATACATCGCGTCGCCGGAGCGGGCGACCTGATCAGGCGTTTCGCGAGCTGGCCTGCTGGCGCGCCATCAGTCCGAGTGCCGTGGCGACAGACCGACCGGCGACGAGTGCTCCGAGACCGTCGATGTCGCGCGCGGGCATGAACTCGACGATGTTGAAGGCAGCGATCCGACCGCGCGCCGCCACTCCGCGCAGCAGCGCCACGAGACCCCAGTAATGCAGTCCGCCCGGCGCACGCCCGATGACGGCGGGCATGATGGACGGGTCCAGCGCATCACAGTCGAAACTGATGATTACGTTGGCGCCCTCCGGGATCGCCGTGATGGCGGCATCGATGCCGGTTCGCGCCACCTGTTCCGCAGAGATGAACGTCACGCCCCAGCCGATCGCGTCGGCGACATCGCTCGGGCGGGCAGAGCCGAGACCGCGCTGGCCGACCTGAATGATCCGTTCGACATGCGGCATCTCGGATGCGCGCCGCATCGTGGAGGATAGTCCGAGGCGCTCGTCTTCGTGGCTGTCCCGCCAATCAACGTGCGCGTCGATCTGCAGGATGGTGACGGGACCATGCGTGGCGAAGGCCTCGAAGACCGGGATTGGGATCGAGTCGTCACCACCGAGGATGATCGGGACAGCACTCGCATCGAGAACCTGGCTGACAGCACCGCGAATGCGGTCGCGGTTCTCGGCGGGGGTTGCCGGATCGCCGGTGAGGTTGCCGCAGTCGATCGCGTTGATTGCTGGCGGAAGCAATGGCCCGCCGGTCTCGAAGTCATGGTGTGACAGGTTGGCGGCAAAGGCTCTGACGCCCGCGCGGATCGCATCTGGCCCCTCCGCACAGTAAGCGCCAACTGACCGGTAGGGCGTGGCGCACGGGGCGCCGATGATCGCGATGTCCCCCGAAAAGTTCTCGGTGCCCTCGCATGTGGGCAGACCAAGAAAACTCGTGACATCCGCTGAGCCGAACAGGGCGTCGAGGTCTGGCGGTGCGGTCATCGTGGTCTCCTGCGTTGGCCTTATTGCTCGGACTGATCGTTTTGCCTGATGGGCTTGATCAACGCGATAGTTCCCAATTGCTGTGATGGCTCAACCGATCGGCATTTCGGTTGTCCGAAGGATGGCGACAGGAGCGAAGCCTTCGTGACACAGAGCCTTGTAGAACCCTGGCGGCCGTTACAACTCTTGTTGCACTCCATCATGCTGCACCGCAACGTGGGGAGAAAGGCTGGCGCGCGGGTTTCGCGCAGCGCTCGCGGTTGCGTGATGCGGTGAGATAAGGTTAATCCAGCGCCGCTGGGGAGTGCCAACGATTGCGACTTCCGCGCGGGTATTGGGGAGACGGGACGCCATGAAATGCAGGCCGTGGCTGTGGTTGTGGGGGCTTTTGCCGCTCGCGCTCGTCGTCTTTCTGGGTGTGATTGGCGAACGCCAGCGCGTCGAGCGCGATCTGAGCGTGCGCAGCGAGCAGACGCTCGAGGCTGAAGGGCTGGGATGGGCGCGTCTCACGTTCGAGGGCCGCGATGGTGTGCTCTCTGGCAACGCGCCAAACACCGCTGATCGCGTCCTCGCCGCAGATATTGCCCGCAATGTCCATGGTGTCCGCGTTATCCGTAACGATGCGACGGTCGTGCAGGCGGTGAGCCCGTACACCTGGAGTGCGCGTCGCACGGCGCAGGGCATTACGCTCGACGGACACGTGGCTGATGCAGAGACGCGCACCGCGCTGCTCGCTGATGCTGACGATCTGTTTGACGGCGCGATCACGGACGAGATGACGATTGCGCAGGGCGCGCCTGAAGCCGGGGTCTGGGGACGCGGCACCGCGTTCGCGCTTCGTCAGATTGCGCGTCTCGGCAGTGGGGGCGTCGCATTGAGTGACACGACGCTCAACATCGAAGGTGTCGCCGCGTCACCTCGCGCGTACACCCAGCTGCTGGATGCATTGCGTGACCGCCTCCCTGCGGGATGGACGCTCGGGCAGCGCAACGTTACGGCGCCTGACGTCGAAACCTACACGTGGTCATTCGACCGGCTTGGCGCGGATGTCGTGCTCAACGGCTATGTGCCGGATGCGGCAACGCGGGATCGGCTGCTGGCCGCTGCGAAGGCGCGATATCCTGATGCGACAATCACGGACCGGATGCTGGTTGCTGGCGGCGCACCTGACGGATTTGCTGGCGCCGCGGAAGTTGCGATCAATGAGACGGCGTCGTTTCGTGAAGTCCGGGTCGCGCTACGGGATGGCAAGCTGACGGTGACAGGGCTCGCCGACACGCAGCTTGATGCGCGTGATGTCATCGGGCGGATCGCAGGCACAGCAGGCGGATTTACTGTCTCCAATGACGTTCGTGCGTTGCGCAAC
>JBCAXC010000116.1:0-6884 GCA_038534255.1 Pseudomonadota bacterium | reverse complement strand
GCAAAACCTTGGGCGGCTCCTCGTCGATCAACGGGTTGCTTTATATCCGCGGGCACCGCTCCGATTACGATCACTGGCGCCAGCTCGGGAACACCGGGTGGTCGTACGACGACGTGCTGCCGTACTTTCGCAAATCGGAAAACCAGGAACGCGGTGCAGATGACTTTCACGGGAAAGGCGGCGGTCTTTCCGTCTCCAACATCCGCGTGCACCGCGAACTTTGCGACCGCTTCATTGATGGCGGTGTCGAGCTTGGCCTGCCGCGCACCGACGATTTCAATGGCGCGAAGCAGGAAGGCGTTGGCTACTTCCAGCTGACGACGAAACACGGGCGACGCTGTTCATCCGCGGTTGCGTTTCTCAACCCGGCGCGCGGACGTGCCAATCTCGAGATTGTCACCAAGGCACAGGCGCAGCGCCTCGTGATCAAGGACGGGCAGGTATGCGGCGTCATCTACCGCAAGGGCGGAGAAGATTTCACTGTCACGGCGCGACGCGAAGTAGTGCTCGCATCCGGGGCGATTGGCTCACCGCAACTGCTGATGGTCTCCGGCATCGGGCCGGGCGCCCATCTCAGCGATTTCGGGATCGACGTTGTTGGGGATCTGTCGGGCGTCGGCAAGAACATGCAGGATCATCTGCAGACCCGCATGGTGTTCAAGACGAAGAAGCCAATCACGCTCAACGACCAGGTGAACCACCCGGTCAAAAAAGTGCTGATGGGCATTGAGTACATGCTCAAGCGGACCGGCCCGCTGACCATGGGTGCGAGCCAGGTGTGCGCATTTGTGCGGACCCGGCCGGACCTGATTGCACCGGATATCCAGTTCCACGTGCAGCCGCTTTCCGCCGACAAGCCCGGCGACGGCGCGCATAAATTCTCCGCGTTTACCTCGTCGACGTGCCAGTTGCGCCCGGAGAGCCGCGGGGAAATCCTGCTGAAATCTCCGGACCCGATGGTCTATCCTGCGCTTCATCCGAATTATCTCTCGACCCAGCTTGATTGCGAGACGCAGGTCGAGGGGATGAAATGGTCGCGGCGGCTTGCGGCGACGCGTGCGCTCGAGCCGCTGATCTCGGATGAACATTTGCCAGGTCGGCATATTCAGACGGATGAAGAGCTGCTGCAGGCAGCGCGTGACATCTCGCAGACAATTTATCATCCAACATCGACCTGCAAGATGGGCAATGATCCCGCTTCCGTGGTTGATGAACGTCTGCGCGTGCACGGTGTTGCGGGGTTGCGGGTGGCGGATGCTTCGATCATGCCGACGATCGTCTCCGGTAATACCAATGCGCCGACGATCATGATCGGCGAGAAGGCCAGCGCGATGATGCTGGACGATGCCAAGGCCGCTGCTTGATGCGCCACTACGGCGTTGACCTGAGCGACATCCAGACGGCACAGACGCGCATTGCAGATGTTATATCAGCAACACCGATGGTGCCGTCACCGTCGCTCACACGCTGTGCCGGGCACCCCGTCTCAATCAAGTTCGAGTGCAAGCAAAAGACAGGCAGCTTCAAGTTGCGCGGCGCAACCAATGCGGTGCGCGCGCTGAGCGATGCGGAACGTGCCGGCGGGGTGGTCGGGGTCTCGACGGGCAACCACGGTCGCGGGCTCGCGTACGCCGCCCGGTCAGCCGGTGCGCACTGCATCGTCTGCATGTCAGAGCTTGTTCCGGAGAATAAAGTTCGCGGCATTGAAGCGGAAGGGGCGGAGGTGCGCACCGTTGGGCGCTCCCAGGACGAGGCCGAGGTCGAGGCCAAGCGGCTGATCGCGGATGAGGGGATGACTTATCTTCCGCCATTCGATCATCCGGATGTGATTGCCGGGCAAGGCACGCTCGGGCTCGAAATTCTGGAACAGGCGCCAGAGGCAGCGACAATTGTCTGCCCACTGTCCGGCGGTGGATTGATCTCCGGTGTTGCGCTAGCGGCGAAAGCCTGGCGACCGGACATTCGCATTGTTGGGGTGTCGATGGCGCGTGGGGCGGCGATGCATGCTTCGCAGGAAGCCGGCCGGCCGATCGAGGTGGAGGAACTGCCGACGTTGGCCGACTCGCTCGGCGGCGGGATCGGCCTCGACAACGCCTACACCTTCGCGATCGTGCGCGATCTCGTTGATGAGATCGTCCTGCTGAGCGAAGAGGAAATTGCGGTTGCGATCCGCCATACCTATCGGGAAGAGCGGGAGATTATCGAGGGCTCCGGCTCGGTCGCGATTGGGGCTGTGCTGGCGGAAAAAATCTCACTCGAAGGGCCGACGGTGCTTCTGGTGACGGGGCGCAACATCGACATGGCGCTGCATCATCGCATTTGTGGTGGGGAGACACCGGCGATCTGATCACACGTCCTGCGTGATAGGCGTATCACGGCAAAGCGTTTTTTTACCACAGCGTGATAACTTTGTTTCTCGCATGAAGAGAGACTAAGACATGGCGCGATTTGCAGGACTTCTGGGTGGGCCGCTGCTGGCGTGGGGCATCATGATTTTCATCCTCGGCGGAACGCCGATGGGTGTCCTCTTCGGCTTTCTGATCGCGTGCCTGTTGTTCGTCGTTCAGCTTGTCGTCACGGCGCTGAGTTCCGCCTTTGGCATTCGCGGTGTCATCGGCGAAATCATCACCGCCAACGGGCTCTTCTTCGGGTGGATGTACTGGACGTGTCAGTCCGCCGGCTGCCCAAATTACTCGAGCGAAATGCAGGTTCTCTGGCACAGCGCGATCACCGGGGTGGTCTGCCTCAGTTATCTGGTCCGGAAGTTCGTCGAGCGGAAGCTCGCCTGAGGCGGCCTCACTGATTTCGACTAAAGCTCCAGCTTGAGCTGTTTCGCTTCCTGGCCGTGGGTCTCGCGGGCGAGTTGCTCGATCTTGTCAAACGGCACCTGCTCGGCGTTGATCAGCGCGCGTTTCGCCTTCATCGGATGGACGACGGCTTCCTGGATGAGGTGAAACTCACCGACAGTCTGGTTCGGCAGCACGCGCGCCGGGTCAAGACCGCTCTCGGTGCCGAACGCTGCCTTGAGCTTTTTGAGCGCGGTATCCTCGCGCACACGGCCGATGAACCACGACGTGATCTGATCGCGTGATTTATAATCCAGATCGCCCGGACTTTGCGTTGCGAGCAGCATGCCAATGCCGGCGGAGCGGGCGCGCTTCAGCAGGCTTTGCAGCGGCTCCGAGGTGGCGGGCTTCGCGTTCGCCGGGATGTAAAGGTCAGCCTCGTCAAACATAATGACGGCCTGCAGCTCTTCGTTTGGATTGCGCTGGCTGAAGCGCAGGGCTTCGGAGAGAAATTGCGAGACCCAGAAGAGGATGTTTTCGTTGTCGCCGAGGAAGCCGGTGTAGACGACAGACAATCGTGTGCGGCCGGGCCGGGCAAACTTGCCGAGACCCAACAGCGATTCCATCCGCAATTGTTCTCCGCCGCCTTCGAACAGTGCCCAGTTCCGGTGGCGCAGAGAATCAAGCTGGCCGATGAGATCACGACGCAGCTTGCCGGACGGGTCCATGCGCTGTGTCATCTCGATCAACTCGGCGTCATCGTTCTCGAGCATGTAAATGAGATCAGCGAGCGTGACCGCGCTCAGGCTTTGCGATCCGAGCAATTTCAGCGCGACGGCGAGGACGCCGCCCTGACGCTGGTGGGTGGCGGATTTCTTGAGGTGCAGCATGTCACCGAGCGCGGCCGCGGAGACGTTGGCGAGTTGTTGCTGCTCGTGCTCGGGCAACTCTGCGATGCCGTTCGGCAGGAGCGTGATGCCGATCGGGCGCCCTGATGTACGCCCCGGTGTGTAGACCGCCACATCGATGGAGGAGCCGAGTTCTTCACGCAGGCCGCGCCGCTCTGCCGTCTCCCCCTCGACCGGTCGCCAGACGTCAGGGTTGGCATAGCTGCAGAGGTCGCCCTTGCGGTCGATGAGGATTGCCGGAATGCCGCGCAACAGGAGCTGCTCGATGACCGAGATTGCAAGCGTGGTCTTGCCCGATCCGGAGCCGCCGAGCATGGCCGCATGCCGACGGAAGATGCTTTTCGAGAGCGCGATGGGGGTCGATGACTGGTCGAGGCGACCGCCGATCTGGAAGCGTTCGTTGTCGTCGATGAACGGGTCCGGCTTTTCTTCCGCGTCGCTTGCTGGCGTCGGATCAGGGAGACTGTCAGCGCTCAGATCGTCGTCTTCGTCGCCAATCTCGCTGCCGATTGCGAACTGATCTGCCGAGATCGGTTGCCCTTCGTCGTCGACCGGGACGCGCGCAAAATGCTCGTCCTCGACATAATCTCCGGCCCAATCGACGGGCACGAGCATCTCTCCTGCAACACGCGGTGGTGATTTTTCTTCCGCATCACCTCGAACATCGACCGTGTTGGATGCTGGCCCTGCAGGCTCGCGCGCGCTTTTCGCGTGCGGCAGGTCGAGGCCGAGCAATTGTTTCATTGCCGGCAGATCATGCAGCATCCGCGTATCGCGCAGCCAGGAGACAAATTCCGGGTGGCGCTGCTGCTGACTGTGGAACGCGCCTAACGTCATCATCCGATCCCACTCGTAGGAGGGGATCACGAGCTTTCGTCCGCCCGTCATCTGATAGCGGCGGACCAGTTGTGTCGTAGCGTTCTTTCCGTTCGGCGGGAACTCGCTGGTGCGCACAACAATTGGTGCGTGCCCCTCGGCCAGATGCAAGACGCGCTCAATCTGACGCTTTAGCGCACCGCCCTGACTGCCCTTGTTGCAGAGGAAAATGCGATTGCGCACGGTCTCACCGCCGGGGAACGTCACCGCAAGATCGAGAGCATGCACGCCTTCGAGATCGCCAAGGTTGATCGTCTCGACCTGGAACGCGTCGCCCGCTTCAATGGCCGCGAGCCGGAAGGCGGACAACAGAACGTCGGCGAGTTCCTCTTCCTCGTCCGGGATTTCCGCGTGATAGCTGAGCGACAGGCGATCCCAATGGTCAGACAGTGCACCGGCGTCCGTACCGGGCGGCAGTGGCGAGGAATCGCTTGCGACAACGCGCAAAGGGGGGTGCCCTGCGCTCATCGGTTCCGACTGCGCGACGGGACTATCCGCCATGGCGGCCTTGGCGGCCGCTTCGGCTTCGGCCCCGAACATGGGACCGTCCGTCAGGCCACCCTCTTCGCCCTGCATGACACGCCAGCGCTGCTGCGTCGCCTCGAGCATCTTGCGCGTAGACAGCCCGGCGATATCGGAGAAAAACTCTCCGCCGAAGACGGTCGTTGCGAGCGCTGCCGGGTCGTCAGTGTGCTGGCCATCGCGCATGGCGCTGCGCAGGCGACGGCCGACGATCTGTTCGGCTTCACTGCGATCGCGTGCATCGCGGAGCAGCACCGGGCCCGCTTTCTCGATGCGGTCGATGAACGACTGCGGCAGGAAGCTGCGGACCTCGTTGTAAAAATCACCGAGGATGGAAATCACGATGATCGCTGACGGAACGCGGTTGGCGATCTGGATCAGATCACGAATGGCGCGTTGAAACCGATCTTCCGCGTCGTCGTAAAAGCGCAGATCCTCGACCTGATCGATGCAAAACACCAATGAGGCCTGCCCGGCGGCATGCATCAGCTTGCCAAGTGACTCGATGATCTCGAACGCGCGGTCCTGCCCTTCGTTCGGGTCCAGCGCGGCCACGGTCTCGCTGCTCATTTCGTTGAGCTGACGGCCGTAGAAATACTGGCGGACGCGCTGGTCGACGCGCGGGTCAGCACGATGAAGATAAAGCAACGCGCGGACGATGTTGATGTCGAGTTCGGCGTCCACAAAGGCCGGCGACGCGACGACCTGATCCGCCATCGCGGTGACCAGTCGCGCGAGTGCAATGGAATCGAGGTCGGCTTCCCGGAGCTGGTCGAGCGCGTCGGCATCATCAAGCACGTCTGGTGCGACGAGAAGGTCGGCCAAGCGGTGGAGGCCGCTTTCGCCCTGCGTGTCCGGATCGTAAGGTTTTTCGAGCGCGTTCACGAGCCGACGGAGAAAATACTCCGCGTAGTTCGTCACGTCCGGCGTCATCTGCGCGTAGCCAAAGTAGCCGACGCCCGTGCGGTGTGTCGAGCAGCGCAGCGCCCGGATCAGGTGCGTCTTCCCGGCTCCTGACTGGCCGTGGAAGAGCAGCATACGCGCCGAGACCTGGCGCCCGCCCGCAACTTCACCCAGCAGGGTCGCAAACTTCTGGCGCGCATCGCGGTGTACCTGATCCACGTCGAACAGGTCACGCTTCCAGACATCATCTTCCCACGTGATCGACTGCTCGAGCACTTCGGCCGTGCGCGCAGGATCGAGGAGCGATGCGGCGCTCGAATGTTGGGACTGAAGCGGCATCGCCTCTGGTCTCTCCGGATGTCAGTTGCCGATGCTGGGTTGAACGCGGCGCGCTCAGTCAGCGACCTGAATGCAGTGCCATTGCGTGTTGCGATGTGAGATTGCCGAGGCCTGAACATCACGCATATTGGTCTTGTCCCTCAGGTCTGCGTTGACGAGTGCGAGCGCGCCTTCCCGGTGCGCATCCGCGAGCCAATCCTTGAACGTCCCGGCGTCGAGCCCCCACTCCGGGTGCGAATCGCACACGGCGCGCCACACATGCGAGATATACGCCTTGCGATTCCCTGACCACCCGGTGGCATTCTTTTTGGCGGCGCGGCGGACAGCGCGCAGAAAGGCGCTGCGAGACGGGGCCGTTACGGGTGGGCTTCCAGTCATGTTTACTGACGGGTCAAGTGTGGCCTGATCGTCGGTGGATTGATTTTTGTGGGGGCTGGTCGGCGCATCCGAGCCTGATGACGCGGCCTGATCCGGGGTGTGTGCCGCGGCTGCGAAGTGGCGGCGGATGAGGGCCTGGCGCATGCCTTTGAGGTCGGCGTTCGCGATCCCG
>JBCAXC010000115.1:0-6996 GCA_038534255.1 Pseudomonadota bacterium | reverse complement strand
AAAACTGATGATGCCCACCAGACCGCTTGGCACGGCAACGCAGATGGTTGCGATCCAGATAAGGCGGAGTGCAGCGTCGATATCCTCGGGCGTCGCCTCTTTTCGCCCCTCGGCGTTCAACCAGTCATCATCCGTCGTGTGCTCGGCATACCGGCGCGGTCCGGCGAGTGCGATACCCAGTGCGCCGGCAGTCGCCGCCTCTGGCCATCCGGCATTCGGAGATGTGTGCTTGCGGGCATCGCGCCGCATGGTGCGCCGAGCGGCGTCGGTGTCGTGCCCGGAGATGACGGTCGCGCTGATGAGTAACCTGCCGGTCAATCTGGCGGGTATGAGATTGACGAGATCATCCAGTCGCGCCGACGCCCATCCGAAGGTGCGATGGCGCGCAGTCTTGTGACCGATCATGCTGTCTGCCGTGTTGATGGCCTTGTACAGCACGATGCCGGGCAGGCCGGCGATGAGAAACCAGAATGCAGGTGCAATGACCCCGTCAGCATAATTCTCCGCCGCAGATTCGATCGCGGCGCGGGCGACGGCGTGTTCATCGAGATGTTCCGGGTTGCGCCCGACGATCATTGAGACGGCGCAACGGGCCGCGGGCAACCCTTCGCTACGTAACGCTTGGGCGACTGCGGTGACGTGATCATGCAGTGAGCGCGTGGCGAGGAGCATGGCCACAAGGATGGTCTGGAGGATGATCAGAAGCGGAGAAAAACTGGTCGCCGTACCGATCGCAAAAGCTGCGGCACCTGTGGCCGCCAAGAGCACCAACAACGCTGAAAGGCCGGCGATCCGATTATTACGTGGCGTGCGTCGCTCTTCGTCGGGTTGGTTGAGCGCTATCTCAAGACGGGTGATGAGCGCGCCGATTGCGACGACCGGATGAGACACGCGTCGCCACAGCCACGCTGGTTCTCCGAACGCCGCATCAAGAGCAAGTGCGCCTGCGAGCATAAGGGCACGAATGCCGAACGCGGGTACCGCGAGGGCGAAAATCTCGAAGGGTGACATGTCGGACGTGGGGCGGCGCAGAGCGTTGGTCGGGTTGCGCCCGGACTAACGTTTCTGACGTGGCGAGGAAAGGTGGCGCGGGTGGTTGACCCTGGAAGCGCGCGGGCGCATTGCTCGCGACCATGACCAGCAAAAATTCACAAACGCACATTCTCGTTTGCGGCACCTGCAAGCCAGAGGGGTTTACGGGCGATGACGCCGAGCGCCCGGGCAACATTCTTGCTCGTGCCATCGCGACAGCGACGCAGTCTGCAGACGCGTCATCTGGTGGTCCTCAGATCGCCGTCAAGTGGGTCCAGTGCCTGAGTGTTTGCAAGCGGCCTTGCACCGCCGCCATTTCGGCGCCCGGCAAGTTTACGTATGTGGTCGGCGATCTCGACCCACAGGCGGATGTAGTGGATCTGCTTGAATTTGCGAGACTTTACGGCGAGAGCGACGATGGGGTCACGCCGTGGCGGGCGCGCCCGGAATGTGTGCGCAAGCATACGATTGCGCGCGTGCCTGCGCCGGAGATGATGACAGACTTGGTGCGGGATGCGTTGGTGGACGACGAAACAACGTCCTGATCTTCAAAGCTCGTCAGTCGCGTGAGAACACGTTCTGCCATCGCGGTGCGCTCGGGCGGTTGTCTTTCTTGCGGCGGTTACGCCTGGTGTTGCCCGCATTCGGCGATGTCTTGTAGCCGAAGACGGATGCGAACAGGCCGGGTTTTTCCTCCGGCTCGACACGCTCCGGCTCTGGCACGGGCATGACCGGACCTTCGCGGCGGCGCTCGGCGGCGTAGCTGCCGGGCAAGGGCACCGGGTCCAGCCCTTCGTGCGCACGGATCATGACCCCGCGCCAGATTTGGGCCGGCAGTCCGCTTCCGGTCACTTTCACCATGTTCTCCGCAGCATCGTTCCCGACCCATACGGCGGCTGTGTAGTGCGACGTGTAGCCAACGAACCAGGCGTCCTTGGAGTCCTGGGTCGTACCGGTTTTCCCGGCCGATGGGTGCGGCGTGATCGCGGCGCTGCGTCCGGTTCCGAGCGTCATCGTTGCCGAGGTCATATCGTTCATCGCGCTGACGATGCTGGGTTTCAGAACGGGCTTTTCGGGCGGTTCGGCTTGATGGAACAGCGTGGCGCCGTCGAGCGTCGTGACCTTCGAGATGATGTGTGGGCGCGCGCGGTACCCCCCATTGGCGAACGGCGCGTAGGCGGACGCCAGTTCCAGCGGTGTCACTTCCGCCGTGCCAAGTGCAAGCGACGGCAGGGTGTGCAGACGGGATGTGATGCCGAGGCGTTCGGCCATGTTCACAACCTCGTTGCGACCGACCTCGAGATAGAGCCGAACCGCCACGGTGTTGATCGATCGGGCAAGGGCATCGCGCAGGGTGACGGGGCCGATGTTGCGCTTGCCATAGTTGCGCGGGGTCCAGTCCTTGATCGTGATTGGTTCGTCGTAGGCGATTGTGTCCGGCGTAAAACCGCCTTCGATAGCGGCTGCGTAGACGAACGGTTTGAAGGCGGAGCCCGGCTGTCTGCGGGCCTTCACCGCGCGGTTGAACTGGCTCTCGGCATAGGCCCGACCACCGACGAGCGCCTTGATGCCTCCATTCTGATCCAGCAGCACGACGGCGGCTTCATTCGCTTTGCGGGCGAGCGCATCAATGCCGAGCGCATCTCGGACGTAGCGCTGGGCGTGAATCTGGAGATCGCGGTCGATCGTGGTGTGAACGACGATGTCGCCTGCGGGGCGGCCGATTTTTTCCGGCAGGTTCTCGTAGATCCAGTCGATTGCGTAATTGGCGTAGCGGGTGCGCTTGCGGGGGCGGCTTGTTACGAAGTGGATCGGGCGCTTCATCACCGCGCGCGCTTCGTCTTTCGTCAACGCTCCGGTCGCGATCATGTTGGAGAGGACGACGCGGGCGCGACGCAGTGTGCGTTTGGGGTCGCGCTGGGGAGAAAAACGCGACGGCGCCTTCAGCAGGCCGGCAAGCACGGCGCTTTCGCCAACCGTGAGTTTGTGCGGCGGTTTACCGAAGTAGCGCTTGGCCGCAGCTTCGATGCCGTAGGCACCAGCACCGTAGTAGACACGGTTGAGATAGAGTTCGAGGATCTGCTTCTTGCTCAGTCGCACTTCCAGCCAGAACGCGAGGATCAACTCCTCGATCTTGCGGCTCATGGTCCGCTCGGGCTTCAGGAAGACATTCTTGGCGAGCTGCTGGGTGATTGTGGAGCCACCCTGCACATAGCGGCCAGCGCGGATGTTGCGGTAGGTCGCGCGGGCGAGACCGATCACATCGATGCCGATGTGGTTGATGAAGCGCCGGTCTTCCGTGGCAAGAACGGCTGCGATCAGGTGATCCGGCAGCTCCTCAGTCGTGAGAAAGGTGTGCAGCTCGCCGCGGCGGGCGAGGGTGCGGCCCTTGGCGTCTACGATGTGGACACTGTTGGTCTGACGCTTGAGTTCGGCGAGCGTCGGCGTTGGCAGGCGGATCGCGTGCCATGCCACGATCGAGGAGACGACGATGAGCGCTGAAAACCCGAGAGCCGCTGTAGCTGCGAAGAAGCGGCGATAACGCCCGAGGCTGTAGAGCCGGGCCCAGATGATCTGCGAGGCGCGCCCGGTGACGTAGAGGATGTCGAGGGTCGTCGAGGAGGCGCGGCGCGCCAGATCCCCGATCGCATCGGGTTCGTCGCCGGCATACGGGGAGCGCTTTGGCTGAGGTGACGCGGCTTCCTGCGGAGCGAACGTCGGCTCGGCACGCGCAGGCGTCGAGGACTGTTGATCGCTAACTTTCACGCGGACTACCCACACTTAACCGACGCGCGCGCCTGGGGCGCGCAGTTCGGACTAGGTGTAGGCCACCGGATTTAATGCAGGGTTAAGGGCCGGTTGATGCGTGGTGCGAGATGGCACGATGGGTGTTGGAAACGCCCGTTCTCAGCCGATCGGCTTCAGGCCGTCAGGTGTGCCGCTCTTGGAGAGCCGGTCGATCTCGTCCTGCAGGCGGAGGTTTTCTTCTTTCAGGCTCTGCCATTCATAGCGTGTGGGGATTGGCTCGCGGAACATCGACATGACCCCGTTGAACGCGCCGAACATGGCGTAAAGCACGAGCCGCGCGATCATCGTGAAGAACATCAAGACGAGTGCTTCGTCGCGGAGAAGGAACTTGAACCAGACATTGACCTCAAGAGGCAGCCAGTCATTGGTCAGCCACGCCTTCACATCGGAGGCGTAGTTGATGATTTCGTCGAACCATTCCGGTGAGTAGAACGCCGTCAACCCGGCGAGAATCGCGCCGAGTACGAACGACAGAAAAATGACCGTCAGAACCTGAGACGTGCGACCGAAAAAACTCAACATCGGATCGTTCCCCCAACGAAACACAACACACTTGCGGCGCAGCCCCACCGCCACGCGCTCGCCACGACTATGCCAGTCGCGACCATTATCGACAAACGCGAATATTGCGCGAGTGTGACGGCTTCATGCCAACGCGCGCCGGTATTTACGTCCAATGCGTCTTGATTGCCTGGTCATACATCCAGATTTTCGACGCTGAGGGCGTTGTCCTGGATGAACTCGCGGCGCGGTTCGACGATGTCGCCCATCAGCTTGGAGAAAATGTCGTCCGCCTCGTCCAATTCGCCGGTTTTGACCTGCAGCAACGTGCGGCTTTCCTTGTCGAGCGTGGTCTCCCAGAGCTGGTCCGGGTTCATCTCACCGAGGCCCTTGTAGCGCTGGTAGGAGATGCCTTTGCGGCCAAACTCGAAGATCGTTTGCAAGAGATCTGACGGCGCGAAGATGGTCGTCTCGGTGTCCTTGCGACGCAGCATGGACGGCGTGGCGTAGATCTCGGCGAGGCTTTCGGCGAAGCCATGCAGGCGACGTGCATCGGCGGAGTGGATCAGCGCGCCATCGAGGGCGTAGGCCTCTTTGACGCCGCGCAACTCCCGCGTGAACATCAATCCGCCATCGTCCATGATCCGACCTTCCCAGCCGCGCTCGGTCTCATCCGAGATGCTGTCGAGGCGGGTTGCGATCCGGCTGGCGACGCCGCCGTCCGCATCATCGCGGAAGGTATCAGGTGACAGAGCGCCAGCAATTGCCGCCTGTTCGACGATGAAGCGCGGATAGCGCGTGTGGAGGCCGGTGAGGATGGACTGGATGGTTCGAGCCTCGGTGATGATCGCCGCGAGGTCGTTGCCCGCGCGCTCCTCGCCATTGCCGAGGATCAACACCGCTTCGTCGAGGCCGCCGCCGACGAGGAAGTCTTCCATCGCACGCTCGTCCTTCAGGTACGTCTCGGACTTGCCGCGGGTCACTTTGTAGAGCGGCGGCTGTGCAATGTAGAGATATCCTCCGTCCACGAGTTCCGGCATCTGGCGATAGAAGAAGGTGAGCAAAAGTGTGCGGATGTGGGCGCCGTCGACGTCGGCATCCGTCATGATGATGATCTTGTGGTAGCGCAGCTTCGAGATGTCGAAGTCGTCGCGTCCGATGCCCGTGCCAAGCGCAGCGATAATGTTGGTCACTTGCTCGCTGGAGAGCATCTTGTCGAACCGGGCGCGCTCCACATTCAGGATCTTGCCGCGGATCGGCAGCACGGCCTGAAAGTCGCGATCCCGCGCCTGCTTGGCTGAGCCACCGGCCGAGTCACCCTCAACGATGAACAGTTCTGTCTCGACCGGATCACGGTTCTGGCACTCCGCGAGGCCACCGGGGAGAGAAATGCTGTCGAGTGCGCCTTTGCGGCGGGTGAGGTCGCGGGCCTTGCGGGCTGCTTCGCGCGCTGCTGCTGCCTCGACGATCTTCATGACGACGATGCGCGCTTCCTTCGGGTGCTCCTCGAACCACTGAGCGAGAGACTCGTGCATCGCGCTCTCGACGACCGGGCGCACCTCGGACGAGACGAGCTTGTCCTTCGTCTGGCTCGAGAACTTCGGGTCAGGAACTTTCACCGAGAGGACGCACGTCAGGCCCTCGCGCGCGTCATCGCCGGTCAGGCCGACTTTCTCCTTCTTGGCGATTCCGCTCTCGTTGGCGTAGCCGTTGATCACGCGGGTCAACGCGCCGCGAAATCCAGCGAGATGGGTGCCGCCATCACGCTGCGGGATGTTGTTCGTGAAGCAGAGGACGTTCTCGTGGTAACTGTCGTTCCACCACATCGCCGCCTCGACGGTGATCCCGTCTTTCTGGCTCGTGACGGTGATCGGCGGGTCGATGACCGCAGACCGCGAGCGATCAAGATAACGCACGAAAGCTTCCAAGCCGCCGTCGTACATCATCTCTTCGACGCGTGGATCGGCCTGGCGCTTGTCCGTCAGGATGATTTTCACGCCCGAGTTGAGGAAAGCGAGTTCACGCAGGCGATGCTCCAGAGTGCCGTAGTCGAACTCGATCATCGAGAACGTTTCCGTGCTCGGCATGAACGTGACTTCGGTGCCTTTTTCTCCGCTGGCGTCGCCGACGACTTCAAGCGACTTGACGGCAACACCGCGCTCAAAGCGCATGTGATGTTCCTTGCCGTCGCGCCAGATACGCAGCTCGAGAAAATCTGACAGGGCGTTGACGACGGAGACGCCGACGCCGTGGAGACCGCCCGACACCTTGTAAGCGTTCTGGTCGAATTTTCCTCCGGCGTGGAGTTGGGTCATGATGACTTCGGCTGCAGAGACGCCCTCACCGCTGTGAATGTCGGTCGGGATGCCACGACCGTTGTCGCGCACCGTCACCGAGCCATCCGCATTCAGCGTGATCAGCGCGGCATCGCAGTGCCCGGCGAGCGCTTCGTCGATCGCGTTGTCGACGACCTCGTAGACCATGTGGTGCAGGCCGGAGCCGTCATCCGTGTCGCCGATGTACATGCCCGGACGCTTGCGCACCGCGTCGAGGCCCTTGAGGACCTTGATCGAGTCTGCGCCATAGTCGCTGCCTGAGGTTGCGTTCTCGGATGCGGGAATGTCGTCGCTCATGGCTCTTTGCCTGTCGTTCTGC
>JBCAXC010000114.1:0-7062 GCA_038534255.1 Pseudomonadota bacterium | reverse complement strand
CGGCACTTCCCCGAAAAAGAGGAATCCGAACGCCAGCGCCCAGATCAGACCAGTATATTCGAAAGGCGAGACCGCGCTCGCCTCACCACGCTGATAGGCCGACGACAGAAAGAACATCCCGATCGCGGAGATGACCGCGGTGGCGACCATCATTGCCATGTGCAGCGGCGTCGGCCAGACCCAGGCGCGCAGAAGGAATTGCAGGCTCGGGTGGCTGTCTTCAGTCAGAAACCGGCCGTCACCAATCAGAAAGAACGTGGCGCCACCGAGCAGCACGTAAACCAGCGTTGCGTAGAGCGACATCTGCGCCCCGCCATCTGCCTTTCCGACACGTCGCGCCAGCAGTTGCGCCGCGCCGTAAGTCACGGCACAGACGATCGCAAGCACGGCTGCCGGTTCGAACACGCCAGCCCCTGGACGCACGATGAACAACACGCCGATGAAGCCCACAGCGATCGCCGTCCACCGCTTGATCCCCACTTTTTCGCCGAGGAAAACAACCGCGAACACCGTGATGATCAGTGGCGAGGAGAACGCGATCGCGACGACATCGGCCAGCGCCATGGCAGCGAGCGCGAGGTAGAAGCTCGTATAGGCCGTGAACAGCAACATGCCGCGCAGCAGGTGCGTCCAGGGTCGCCGCGTCGTGAGGCTCGGCGCGTCGTCGGCGAGCCTGATGATGACGAGCAGCAGCGGCACTGAGATACTGGCGCGGATGAACACGATCTGATGCACGGAATAGGCGGTGCTCAGTTGCTTGATGATGATGTCCTGAAGCGAAAACAGAAACAGCCCGGCGATCAGGAAGGCGATGGCCTTGCCTGTCTCGTCGCTGGCGTCACTGGCGTCACTGGGTGTTGCGGTGTCCGCAGCGGCACCTGCGTCAAGCGACGGTGTCGACCGTCGCTCGTCCTCTCCGCGCGTACGGTCCGCCTTGAACATCGTGTGGGCTCCATCTGGCCCGGCGCAACTGAAGTCGGAGGAGAATAAAGGGCGCGGCGGGTCACCTGCCGCCACCGTTCTCCCGATCGCCTGAACGGGTCAATCGCGAATTTCGGCGTTTCGCGTCTTTTCCGAGGCGCATGTCGCACCCGAACGTGCCGCAGTGTCGCCGGTGGGCCAGTGGCAACGGCAACAGACCAGCATGCTGCGTTCAGCGCACCAGCACTGCGTTCCGCCGGAACGTGAAATAGGCGCACCGCCGACCAGCCGCGATCGCCTTGCCCTCGTAGCGCGTTGCAGGCCAGTCCTCACTCCGTTCGCGCCAATCCTGCGGCTCCCGCGCCGGCCAGTTGAACAGTCCGCTTTTGAGCACGGCAGCAAGACCAGTGCGCTGATAGTCGGCGATGTCGGTGGCAAAGCGCAGCTCCGCGCCCGGCACCATCACGCGTGCCAGTTCGCGCAGAAACTCCGGCGCGACGAGACGGCGTTTGGCATGACGCTTTTTCGGCCAGGGATCGGGGAAGAGAATAAAGCAGCGATGCACCTGCTTGTCGGCAAGCCATGACACGACATCGCGGGCGTCATTATCGTGCACGCGGATGTTGGCAAGCCCTTCCGTGTCGATCGCACCGACAACCTTCGCCACCCCGTTCTCGAACGGTTCACACCCGATCAACCCGACATCAGGGTTTGCGCGTGCCTGCGCCAGAAGATGCTCTCCCGCACCGAAACCGATTTCCAGCCAGAGCGCCTTGCAGTCCTTGCCGAAGAGGGACGAGCTCGCGCGTGCCGGCGTCGCGCTTGCCAATGGCAGTCGCAATCCCGGCAACCTGTCTTGCATCAGTTGACGGCGATGGGCGCTGAGCGCATGGCCCTTCTGACGACCGTAGAGGCGCGGCCCTCGGCGGGCAGGCGCAGCCTCACCCGTTTCCACCGTTGATTTTACATCCGTCACGAAGCTGGCACCGCTCAGCCGACGTTCGCTTTCAGCGTGTCGACAAGGTCCGTGCGCTCCCACGAAAACCCGCCATCATCATCCGGCTGCCGACCGAAATGCCCGTAGGCGGCCGTGCGCGCATAGATCGGCCTGTTGAGATCGAGATGCCTGCGGATGCCGCTTGGCGAGAGATCCATGCTGGCGGCGATGGCCGCTTCCAGTTTTGCAGCCGACACCGCATTATCATCCGCCACGTCGACATAGACAGAGAGCGGCTGCGCCACGCCGATAGCGTACGATAGCTGGATGTTGCACCAGTCGGCCAGCTCAGCAGCGACAATGTTCTTGGCAAGATACCGGGCAGCGTACGCGGCTGAGCGGTCGACTTTTGTCGGGTCCTTGCCGGAGAACGCACCCCCACCGTGCGGCGCGGCACCACCATAGGTGTCAACGATAATTTTTCTCCCTGTCAGGCCGCAATCTCCATCCGGCCCTCCAATGACAAATTTCCCTGTCGGATTGACATGCCAGATGGTCTCGCTGTTCACCCATCCATCCGGCAGGCAGGCCTCGATCGTCGGGCGCACCATGTCCTTCACGTCACTGGACGTAAGATTTTCGTCCGTGTGCTGCGTCGACAGCACGATCGATGACGCACGCACGGGCTGCCCGTCTTCATAAACGACAGTCACCTGGCTTTTGCTGTCCGGCCCGAGTTGCGCGAGTTCGCCAGATTTCCGCTTCTCCGCGAGCTGGGCGAGGATCATGTGGCTGTAGAAAATCGGCGCCGGCATGAGTTCAGGTGTTTCACGGCAGGCATAGCCGAACATGATGCCTTGGTCGCCGGCACCCTCTTCCTTATGGAGGCCGGTATCGTTATCGACGCCCTGCGCGATGTCGACCGACTGAGGATGCAGGTGGTTTTCGACGATCGCATCTCGCCAGTGAAAGCCGCTCTGCTCGTAACCGATATCCTTGACCGCATCACGCGCAGCCGCCTCGATCTCATCCTTGGTGATGCTTTGCGGGCCGCGTGTTTCACCGGCGATGACAATCCGGTTGGTCGTGGTCAGCGTTTCCGCCGCGACGCGCACGTTCGACGGGTCATCCCCCTCCGCGATCGCCCGGCGGAAAAACAGGTCCACGACTTCGTCGGAGATCCGGTCCGAGACCTTGTCAGGATGTCCTTCGGAGACGGACTCGCTGGTAAACAAATAAGAACGACGCGCCACAACGAGCCCCCAAAATCTCTGGAACCAGCGCGGGTCTGCGCCGTCAGCCGGAGACTTCTTGGCCGATCACCTTCACCAGATCAATTATTCTTTTCCGGGTGGCTTCGTCGCTGACGCTGTTGAAGGCGGTCAACAGTTCGTTACGCTCTTCAAGTCGCGTCGGGCTCTCTTCATAGGGTGACGACGGCTCCGCCATTCCCGGGATATTTGCGACGTTCAGCTCAAGTTCCAGCCCCTCGAAAAACTTGTAGACCGGCACCTCGAGAAGCTTGGCAAGGAGGAAAATTCGGCTTGCACCGATGCGGTTCGAGCCCTTCTCGTACTTCTGGATTTGTTGGAAGGTCAGACCAAGTTCGTTGCCAAGCTCAGTCTGTGTCAGTTTTTTCCTCTTGCGATAGTGCTTCACCTTCTCGCCGACGAACTTGTCGATCGGATGCGGCTTGGCATTGGAAAACAGCAGTTGAGCGATGCCGGACGCGCCAGCATCATCTGTCTCGTAGATCGAAGTCACTTGTTCCCACCCGTGACCGATATGACTTTACGAGCATCGTTGTATGAGGTGGCGCTGTTGCGCGTCAAGGTTGTGTTGCAAACCCGCTCACACCTTGTTGCCGCCGCGCACGTACGACGCCGAGGACCGTGGCGGCGAGCGCAAGCCAGAACAGGAGCATGCCGAAGCGCGCCGCTGGCGGGGCACCGAACGGTTGGGGCAGAGGCGCGTCGATCACCCCCCGCGTATTGAGCCGCAAGCGCGCCAGAACCCGGCCCGATGGGGTGACAACTGCAGACACACCGTTGTTTGAAACCCGCACAACGGCCATACCCTCTTCCACTGCCCGCAGGCGCGCCTGGTGAAAATGCTGACGCGGACCGGCACCGTTGCCGAACCATGCGTCGTTGGTGACGACCAGCATCCATGCGGGACGCTGTGACCCGTTCACAACGTCTCCGGGAAAAATCACCTCATAGCAGATCAGCGGCGCAAACGCCGGCAACCCGGGGACATCCATCGCGCGTGGCCCGGATCCGGCGGTAAAACCGCCCCGCACACGTGTCAGCTGCTCAAGCCCCATCGCCTCGAGCAGCGCTTGAAACGGCAGATACTCTCCGAACGGAACGAGGTGCTGTTTGTCGTAAGTAGCGACCAGCTGCGCGCGGCCATCAAGCGTGAGAAGAGAGTTATAAATCTCCCTTTCCCCACTTGGGCTCGAACCGGCAGCGACGATCCGCAAGCCACCTGTCAGCAGATGCGTCTCGTCGGGCAAAAGCTCTGCGATCTGCCGCAGCGCGTCCGGCGTGCGCAGCAGGAGAAAGGGCAGCGCCACCTCCGGCCAGATGACATGCGTGGTCCCGGCGATGTCGCGCGGCGCGCCGGACGTCGCGCCGGAGACTGCGCCAGTCGTCGGGCCAGTCGTCGGGCCAGTCGCCGGGCCAGATGCCAGATTGTCACCGGACACACCATCGCGCGTAAGGCTCAGCATCCGCTGCAGGATTGCCTCCCGGTTTTCCGGCTTCCACTTCTCGCGCTGATCAATCGCCGGCTGCACCAGTCGCAACTGCACATTCGGTTCCATTGTGATCGGCAGCGAGGTGCGCCACAGCCCCCACCCGACAGTCAGCGCCGCAAACGCCACCAGTGCCCCAATGCCGAGCCGTACATTACGCTGAGACACCCGCCCGTCCGCCCAGTCCCGCAAGAGCAACGCGGGTGTTGCGAGCACGGCGACGGTGATGACGTTGAGGGCATATGTCCCGAACAGCGCAGCAAGCTGAAGCGTGATACCCTCGTCAAGAAAGGCATGTCCGATCGGGTTCCACGGGAACCCGCTGAGGATCGTGCCACGCAGCCATTCCGTGGCGCCAAGTGCACCGGCCATCGCGATCCCGTGCCAGACGCCCGTAAGACCGCTCAACCTTGCCAGGATCGTAGCAAGCGCCGTGAAGAGCGCTAGCCCGCCCGGCAAGCCCAGCAGCGCAAACGGGATAAGCCACCCGAACGTTTCGAACTCGACAAGGAAAGGTTCGACGATCCAGTGCAGCCCGACCGCAAAGAAGCCGAACCCGAACCACCAACCCGTCCCCGCCGCTTGCAAAACGACAGCAGCGCGAGACCGGTCTGTGGTCCCTCTGCGCGACACGATTGGTTCGTTGAGCAAGACGAACAGGGGCAGCGTGACGAGCAGAACCGGCCAGAGAAAGAGTGGCGCGACGGCCAACGCTGACAGCCCCCCAAGGCCGAGCAGCAGTGCGCGGCGCGGCCACCGCGACATGCGCTGCAGTCGGCCAAGCCTGGTGTCGAGCAGGCCATGCACGCGCGAAGGCCACCGCGTCCCGCGGACAGCGGTGCCGATCTCGATCGACATGATCCCCCCTGGCCTCCCGCGCGCTTCCATTGGTTGACAGGCAGACGGCGTCCCCAACGACCTGCGTCACCCCTGCTACAGCAAACAGCCGCAGCACGCAGCATTGACCACGCGTTTGTGTAACACGTTGCGGTATACGGCGTGTCTTGCCGGTTCGCCCTTGCGTATTTGGCAGGGCAACTCGGCCTCAGTCCTGCCGCTTGCTGTGCGAGTCGACGCCAGCCTCGTTCACAGCGGCGGTGTCACCCTCGGTCGGCCCACTCGCCCCATTGGCGACACCCGGCATGTCGGCAGCGCTTTCATCGGCCGAGACGTCAGCAGGGTCATCGCCCTGCGCGGATTTTGGCGCGCCGAGCACGCGCAAGCGCTTGATCCGCCGCGGATCGGCTTGCAGAACCTCGAACTCATATCCGCTCGGGTGCGGCACGACCTCGCCCTGCACCGGCACACGGTTCACCATCGTGAACACCAGCCCGCCGAGCGTCTCGATGTCGTCCTCGTCGGTGTCATCGATCAGCTTGATGTCGAGATAGGCTTCGAGCTCTTCAATCGGTGTTCGCGCGGCAACGACAACCCCGAGCTTTGGGTCTCGCTGGATCATCGCATCAGTATTTTCGTCGTGCTCGTCCTCGATCTCACCAACAACTTCCTCGATGAGGTCCTCGATCGAGACGAGGCCATCCGTGCCGCCATACTCGTCGACAACCATCGCGAGATGGATGTGTGTGGACTGCATCCGCAGCAGAAGGTTCACGGCCGGCATTGAGGGCGGAACAAAAAGCAACTCCCGCATCAGCCTGGCGCTTTCGATCGGTTGGTCGAGATCCGCATCGCTCCGTCCGATCCGGGCCTCTCGGCGCGGCGCCTCTCCGTCATCCTCCAGCGAGGCAGCTCCACTTTTTTCTCCATTGCGTTTGCGCGATTTGACGTCTTTCGGCGCCGAGCTGCGCATCAGCCACTTCATCAGATCCTTGATGTGGATCATCCCGCGAAGATCATCGAGCGTCTCGGCATAGACCGGTATGCGCGAATGCCCGACGTCCTCGAACAGCGCCAGCAACCGGGCGAGGCTGGTTTGCGCATCAACCGCAACAATGTCTGCCCGCGGCACCATCACATCCTCGACGCGCAGCGAGCCGAACCGCAGTGTCCGGTTCAGCATGTCCCGTTCGAGAGAGGAAAAAGCGGACGCCTCATCGCCCTGTCCGCCAAGTGCTTCTACCAGCACATCGCGCAGGCTCGGCGAGGCGAGACCGAGGTGCGTCTTGACGGTTTGAAACCAGCCCGCGCTTTCCTCCGCGGGCCCGGAAGACGCAGGTTCGTCACCGGTATCGCCCGTCGCATCCGCTTGTGACACGCCGTTGCGCGAGGTTCCGTTTTGGTTCGCCAGAGGAGGAACCGTCATGCCGCACCTGCCGTCTCGTCGGGCGAGGTCGGCGCGGTCCGCAGATCGGGTGCCCTGGTCGCCCCGGGTTCAAGATCGCCGTAAGGATCGTCAATGCCGAGACTGGCCAGAACGTCCACTTCAATCAGCTCCATTTCCGTCGCGCCGTCGTCGTCAACGTGATCGTGCCCGAGCAGATGCAAC
>JBCAXC010000113.1:0-7106 GCA_038534255.1 Pseudomonadota bacterium | reverse complement strand
GTCTGGCGCGCCTAGACGCGCATCAAAAACCGCAGAACATACTGGAAGCACGTGCTTTTTTGCCACGCGTCGTCTGCCAAGTCGTCGTATTCATCTGCGCACAGATGAATCAGGCTTGATGTTCATTCTTGCCATAACTAGAACGCTCCGCGACGCTACACTTCGCGACGTCAACCGTTGATAATTGGGGTATCAACATGACATCGATTGCCGACTACGAAATATTTGCACGCGTTGCCCGCACGGGCAACATGTCCGCAGCCGGGCGAGAAATGAAGTTTTCGCCGGCCGTGGTGAGCAAGCGCATCTCATTGCTCGAAGAGCAACTGGGGACGCGCCTGTTCCAGCGCACGACACGTCAACTCACGCTGACCGAAACGGGCCAGGGTTTCTATGACCGGGTGGTCAAGATCCTGGCGCTGGTCGATCAGGCCGAAGACTTCGTGTCCGAGCGCAATACGAGCGCAAAGGGCTCCATCAAAATCGGGGCGCCGTCTGCTTTCGCGCGGATGCACATCGTGCCGCACCTCGGTGCTTTTGCCGATGCGTATCCGGATATCGCTATCGATCTGAAAGTGAGCGATGCCTTCGATGACATTATCGGAGATGGGTTCGATCTTGCGATCCGCATCGGAGAGCTGAAAGATTCGAGCATGCACGCCAAGCGGATCGCGAATGAAAGCCGCGTTTTGTGTGCGTCGCCTGACTATCTCAAGGCACATGGTCGGCCGAAATCGCTTGCAGAACTTGCCAGGCACAACTGCCTTTCGACGACGACGCAGTCCCATTGGCGTCTGGAAGGGCCCGAGGGACAGAAGACAGTGCGGCCGAGCGGCAACCTGCGCACAAACTCGGGCGAGGTGGTACGCGACGCCGTGCGCAACGGGCTCGGCATCGGGTTCTGCTCGACGTGGGATGTTAGCCGGTTTCTGAAATCGGGGGAACTGAAGACCGTGTTGCCGAAGTATGGCGCGGCGCCCGGTGCGTTCGTGCATGCTGTGTTCCCGAGCGAGGATTTTGTGCCGACGCGGGTGACCGCGCTGGTTGATTTTCTCTCCGACATCTACGCGGACAACACGTATTGGTGAGACCGTCGAAGATCTGGCATTCGCGCCGCGTTTTGGTCGTGGAAACTGGTGGGTGGTCGCACGCCGAGTGAGGCTGGTTGCCGACTGGCCCACCTGCTATGTCGGCAGGCGACTTGACCTTGTTCCTCACAGGCGCGCGACCTGAATTGCGATGACATCAGCCACGCCTCCTTCACCACCGGGAACCGCTCCTTCCGCGCCTCGTCGTGTCGGGCTCTTCGTGACATGCCTCGTTGACCTGATGCGGCCGAGCGTGGCGTTCGCCGCCGTCGCACTATTGGAGCGAGCGGGCTGTGAGGTTGCGGTGCCGGCGGCACAGACCTGTTGCGGACAACCCGCCTACAATTCCGGCGACACCGCCAGCGCGCGCGACATCGCCCGCACGGTGATCGAGGCGTTCGCGGAGTTCCCTGATGTCGTCGCGCCGTCCGGTTCGTGCGCCGCGATGTTGAAGGTGCACTATCCGCAACTGTTTGCCGATGATCCTGCGATGCGCGCCAAGGCAGACGACCTCGCTGCGCGCGTGCACGAATTGACGAGCTATCTTGTCGACGTGTGCGGGCTTGAGACGCTTGATGCGCGGTTCGACGGGCGCGTCACGTATCACGACAGCTGCTCCGGCTTGCGGGAACTTGGCGTGAAGACGCAACCACGGGCGCTGCTCGATATGGTCGACGGTCTGACGCTCGAGGAAATGCGCGACTGCGAGACCTGCTGCGGTTTCGGCGGGACGTTTGCGGTAAAATACTCCGATGTTTCGAATGCGATCGTGGAGAAGAAATCGGCGGCTGTTTCTGAGAGCGACGCGGATTTGCTTGTCGCCGGTGATCTGGGCTGTCTGCTCAATATGGCCGGAAAATTGAGCCGGGAAGGTCGGCGGACTGAGGTCCGGCATGTCGCAGAAGTACTCGCCGGAGACCTGACGGGCCCGGCGATCGGGGCGCCGTCCGGGTGCTCCACGCGATCGACCTGACTGCGATGGCCGTTGACGACGAAACCCGCCGCACGCTCAATCTGCTGCGCGATGAGCCGCGACGCGCCGTCCGTGTCGCCCACAAGCTCAAGACCATCCGCATTGAGACGCCGGATGCCATCGATGCCGGTCAGGGGGTTTACTGGCTTGCAGGCCGCGCCGCCCTCGATACGGGCACACTGCTCGATTGTGTGTTTGTGCTCGACACCGGGACGCCGCAGTCCCCGGCCGATCCCGCCAGTGTCCGCACGTGGTATCTCTGGGCCCGCGACGGCTGGTACGAGCATAGCGATCCCGGCGGCCTTGCGCGGCTCGAAGTGCACGTCGATGAAGCCTATCCGTTGGTCTGGCGAACGCATGTGCCGCTGCGCGTCGCGGTGACACGCGGCCCCGACCAGTGGCATGACCCGACCGGAAGTTTCGAATAGACTTCGCCTACGTCAGCCGACGGGATGCACTGCGATGAAACCGACGTCACTCAACTTCAAGCTGAATGCACGGCATGCGCTGGACGATGCCCAGTTGCAGCGCGCGCTGGCGAATGTCCCCACCGGGTTTGTCGGCAAGCGAGCGAAAGCGCGTGCTGGCCTGCCCGAGTTCGACGCGCTTCGCGACACCGCGCGCGATATCAAGAACCACGTCCTTGCCAATCTCGATCTCTATCTTGAGGAGTTCGAGCGCAAGGTCAGCGAGGCGGGAGGTGTTGTGCACTGGGCGCGCGACGCAGCCGAGGCCCGCGCGTTGATCAGCGATATCTGCAAGGAAGCAGGCGCCGAGACCGTGACCAAGGGTAAATCCATGGTTACGGAGGAAATTGCGCTCAACGGGCATCTGGAGGCCGATGGGTTCAAGGTCGTGGAGACCGACCTCGGCGAATACATCATCCAGCTTCGCGGAGAAACACCGAGCCATATCATCGCCCCTGCGGTGCACCTCAACAAGGACCAGGTCGAGGCGGACTTTCGCGCGGCGCACACCGATCTGCCGGATGATCGCCCGCTTGAGGAGACCGAGCAGCTGGTTGCCGAGGCGCGAGCGATGTTGCGCGCACAGTTTGTCGCGGCGGACGTCGGGATCACCGGAGCCAACTTCTTGATTGCTGAGACGGGCACCACGGTGATCGTGACCAACGAGGGCAATGGCGACCTGACGCAGAACCTGCCGAAGACGCACGTCGTGGTCGCGTCGCTTGAGAAGATCGTGCCGACGCTTGAGGATGTCTCGACGATCCTGCGCGTGCTCGCCCGTTCTGCCACGGGTCAGGAAATCTCGACTTACACGACGTTCTCAAGTGGGCCGAAGCGCGATGCCGATCCGGACGGACCGGATGCGTTCCATGTCGTATTGCTCGACAACGGGCGCTCCAAACTTCTCGGTACCGAGTTTGCGGAGGTGTTGCGGTGCATCCGGTGCGGGGCCTGCATCAATCATTGCCCGGTCTATCATGCGGTCGGCGGCCATGCGTATGGCTGGGTCTATCCCGGGCCGATCGGCTCGGTTTTGACACCGTCGCTGATCGGGGTGGAGGAAAGCGGGACGCTGCCGAACGCATCGACCTTTTGCGGACGTTGCGAGGCCGTTTGTCCGATGCACATTCCGCTGCCCGGCCTGATGCGCAAGTGGCGTGCGCGTGAGTTCGAGCAGAATATTCCTCCACGCGCACAACGGATGGCGCTGAAGCTCTGGGCGTTTGCTGCCAAGCGACCGTGGCTTTACCGGACCGGGGCGCGGATCGTGATGCCAATACTCGCGTGGCGCGGGCGGAAGACAGGATCATTTTCCTCTCTGCCATTTGCGGAAGGATGGACGCGGCATCGCAATCTGCCGGCGCCGGAGGGCAAGACGTTCCAGCAGCAATGGGCTGCGAAAGGTGGTGCACGATGAGTGTGCGATCGAGCGTAGCAGCGCGCGAGGCGACGCTCGGCGCTATCCGCTCCTCTCTTAGCGTGGCGGCGGACGATGCGGAGCGACGGGTTGCCGTCCTCAAGCGTCTCTACGACCACGAGAGCAACCTTGTGCCAGCGCGTGCGCATGAGGAAACAGCAGCGTTGATTGCGCGTTTTGTCTCCATGCTCCGCGGACAATCGGCGGACGTCTTCGGTGTGCGTGACATCTCCGCTGTTCCAGCGACCATCGCGGCATTTCTGAGGAACGCGAACCTGCCCGCCCGTGTCCAGCATGGCGCGGACCCGCTGTTCGACGCGCTGGACTGGGACGCCGCGCCCGGGATCGAGCGCACGCAGGGGCGCGCCGAGGCAGAGACGCCAACCGGTCTCTCGCGGGCGTTTGCCGGGGCGGCGGAGACGGGCACGCTGATGATGGTGTCGGGGCCGGAAAACCCGACGACGCTGAATTTTCTTCCCGAAACACACATCGTCATCATCGACCGAGCGCAGATTGTCGGATCGTATGAGGATGCATGGGCCGCGCTGCGCACGCGCTATGGGGAGCGAGAGATGCCGCGGACGGTGAACTTCATCTCAGGACCGTCGCGAACTGCGGACATCGAGCAGACGCTGACGCTCGGTGCACATGGCCCCAAGCGTCTGTGTGTCATTGTTACGGGTGTGGAAGACGTCTGATCGTGCCCATTGTTGGCGGGCGTGCGTTTACTGGCGCAGACAGCGATTGAGGCAGCGCGCGCGTGCAACCGCGCAACTGCGGCGATCTCCGCCACTGTTCTTGTAGCACTCGGCGAACGCGCGATCGCACTGCTGTTGGCAGCCACTGGCCGCGACGGCCGGTGATGTTGGTGTGCCTGACAACGCCATTACAGCGACGACGAACGCTGCAACAGCAGCAAGGCCAAGGTGTCTGATCATCTTTTTTCCCCTACGGCCAACGCGGACGGCACAGCTGCGGCCTCTCACGGTGGACCGGGCGGGCGCGACGCGCAAGCCACGCCCGTTTGAACTTTGATCCGCACGTTAATGCCGCGAAACTGAACCGAAGCTGAACACGTTCACGTCATGGCGTCGGCCTGTCGGCACTTGAGACTGGACAGCCGTATTGCAACGCCGCATGGCAACCGCTCATGGCTGTGCTTCGATATCCGATGTGTGCGCTTTTCCTCGTCGCGGGACTTTTGCTCGTGGTCGGCTTCGGCGCGCTTGCGCTTTTTTCTGGTCGCTTTGGCTATGATGTCGAGGTGATCGATATGCCGATCGGGCCGCTTGTGGCGCTGCTGATCGGTCTCGGCATGGTTTTTGTCGTCGCCGCGATCGCGCTCGCGCGGATGGACGGGGATCTTGGCAGGTCGGTAGATCGGCGCCGTATGCTGGTTGCGATGCTCGTTGTCGGCGCGTTGGCGCGTCTGGCGCTTTTTGCGAGCGAGCCGATCCTTGAGGATGATTATCAGCGCTATCTGTTTGACGGCGCCGTCGTCAGTGCCGGACTGAACCCCTATGCGGTGGTGCCCGGCGAGGCCGGGACTTCCGAAGATCCGGCGCTGGCAGCCGTCGCAGAAAAAGCCGGGGTCACGCTTGAGCGGGTCAACCACCCCGAAATCCGCACGATCTATCCGCCGGGCGCACAGGCGTTCTTCGCGTTGGCGCATCAGCTTCAGCCGTTCAGTCTGCTGGCCTGGCGCGGGGTGGTGCTCGCGGGCGATGCCGCCACGTTGGGGCTCATCCTGCTGTTGCTGCAGCATGCAGGACGCAGTGCACTCTGGGCGACGCTCTACTGGTGGAACCCGCTCGTCATCAAGGAACTGACGAACTCGGCGCATATGGAAGGCGTGCTCGTGCCATTCATCATGCTCGGCGTGCTGGCGAGTGTTCGAGGTCGTGGCTGGTTGGTGAGTGGCGCGCTCGCAGTTGCCGGCGCCATCAAGTTGTGGCCGCTCATTCTTTTTCCGGTCCTGATGCGCGGGGCCGGTGCGCGGGTGATGACGTGGATCGGTGGGGCCGGTCTCATCCTCGGGGCGATGGCGCTGTGCGCGTGGCCGATGTGGCTTGGTGGGCTCGATCAGTCGGCCGGCGTCGTGGCCTACGCGGAACGCTGGAAATCTAACGGTGCCATGTTTCCCGGGCTCTACGCCCTGGTGTCGGCCAGCGGGCTCGCGGACTTCGCGGGCGTGGATGCCAACGTTGTGACACGGGTCATGATTGCCGGGGTCGTGAGTGCTGTTGCGGTGGCCTTGACGCTTGCCGTGTCTCCGACTTCACCGAAGGGGCACCCGGAGACCGCAGCTGCCATCACCCGCGCCGCCGGACTGGTCGCGATCACGATGTTCTTGCTCAGCCCCGCGCAGTTCCCGTGGTACGCGGTGTGGATCGCACCGTTTCTGCCCTTCCTGCCTTACGTCGGGCTGATCGCTCTCGCCGTTGTGATGCCGCTCTACTACGTCGCGTTCGCGCTGATGGTGGTCGATCGCTTTGCCGTGTTCAGCGACGTCGTGGTCTGGATCGAGTGGGTGCCGATCTGGCTGTTGCTTGTTGGCGAGGCTATTTTTCGTCCGTTGATGGCGCGGGGGCACGACCGGGCAGCCCTGACCGCATACGGGCTTTCGCAAGCGCGGGGAGGAAAACGCTAGTGCGAAACGGCCAAAGTGTCGCTGTCGTGATCCCGGCGCTCAACGAGGCTGGTGCGATCGGCCGGGTGCTCGACGATATTCCTCACTGGGTAGATCTCTTGGTTGTTGCTGACAATGGTTCGAGCGACGGGACACCGGAGATCGCTGCGGACCACGGCGCGACAGTAGTGCACGAACCGCAGGCCGGATATGGCGCGGCCTGCCTACGCGGGATCGCGGCTGCGGGAGATCACGATATCATCGCCTTCATCGATGGCGACTACAGCGATCATCCCGAACAGATGGACCGCGTGGTCGATCCGATTGCCGAGGATTACTTCGACATGGTGATCGGCTCACGCGTGACCGGCAACGCAGACCCCGGTTCGCTGACCATTCCGCAGCGGTTCGGCAACCAGCTCGCGTGCACACTGATGCGCTGGATCTGGGGAACGCAATTCACCGATCTCGGGCCGTTCCGAGCGATCCGGCGGACATCGCTAGAGGCGATTGAGATGCAGGACCGGGCCTA